>WFYP01000085.1 GCA_015490055.1 Nitratifractor sp. | reverse complement strand
GAGATAAGAGTTATCTTTTTTACAGTTTTTATCTATTTGCTCTTATTTATCAACAATTTACATATTTAGGTTTAACTCAAATATATTTTCCTAAAGAATTTATTCATTTCGATATGCAAATACCTGTGTTTAAGGTAAACCTTTTAGTAATTACAGCCTCACTTTTTGCTATGAATTTCTTAAAAACTAAATCTTTAAGAGTGATAGATAATATATATAAATTCTTTATAATTATCTCTATTGCAGAAATAGTTTTATTAAGTAGTAGCTATTTTTATAATCTGTATATAGTTATATTTAGTGGTTTCTTATTTATTGTTTTTAACCTTATTGCAGGTATTATCTCATATCGACAAGGCAATAAGCAAGCTAGGTTATTTATTGTTGGTTTTAGTATTGTATTTTTATCCTATTTTCTTATTATTCTTGATGCAATAGGTGTTACATCTATTATTCAAAAGTATCAAAATATATTAATGTTTGGCACTGCTTTTGAAGCGCTTATACTATCGCTTGCTTTTGCAGATAGGTATTTAATTTTGCAAAAAGAGAAAGATTATGCAGATAAACTTGTTTTAAAAGAGTCTAAAACGAGAACAGCAATAATAGAAAGAGAAGTTGTTAAAAAAACAGAAGAGTTAAATAGTGCCCTAGAGGCAAAAGAGTTACTATTAAAAGAGGTGCACCATAGAGTAAAAAACAATCTACAAATTATACTATCTATAATTCGACTCCAACAAGATGACATTACAGATGAGTTGATTAGTAAAAAATTTATAGATTTAGAAAATCGAATTAACGCTATATCTAAAAGTTACAATATGCTTCTTTTAAAAGATAATATAGAAGAGATTGATATGAGTGAATATATAGAGTCGCTGCTTTTAGATATTAAAGATACAATGCAAAAAGATGGGCAAAATATTAAAATCAAGACAGATATTAATGCAATAATTCCATTACGGGAGTCTGTATATATTGGTTTAATTGTTAATGAACTTGTAACCAACTCTTATAAATATGCATTTGATAAAGAGGGTACTATCTCTATATCACTTAAAACAAACAGAAATAGTTATGAATTAAAAATAGAAGATAATGGCAAAGGTTATAATAGCGATGAGATAGAAGATTCACTTGGACTTAAGCTTATAGAAGCACTTGTTCAATACCAATTAAATGGTACAATAAGCAGAGATACAAAAAATCATACAGTTTATATTATAAGGTTTGATATATGAAAAATATACTCATAGTAGAAGATGAAAGTATAGTAGCTATAGAGATAAAAAGTTATATTAATAAACTTGGATTTAATGTTATAGACATCTGCTCTAATTCAGATGATGTCTTTTTAATTTTATCAAAATTATCTATAGATATTATACTTATGGATATATGTATAAAAGGTAAACTTGATGGTGTAGAGTTGGCTACAATTATAAAAAAGAGATACCCAAATATAAAGATTATCTTCTTAACTGCACACTTAGATGACTATAATGTAGATAGAGCTATCAAAATAGACCCAGTATCATATTTGTCAAAACCTTTTAATAGAGAAGAGTTACGAGTTGCGTTAAAAATTGCAAATAGTAAATTGGATAATAGTAACTCTATGCAGTATAATAGTGAGCATATTGTATTGGATTTTGAATACTCTTACGATTCAAAAAACAGTGCTTTATACTACTATAATGAGCCTATCTCTTTAACAAAAAAAGAGAACGAACTTTTAGAATTATTTATAGAGCATAAGAATAGCATTTTAGAGTTTTATACTATAGAAAATATCATATGGGCAGATAAAGAGGTTAATACCAATACCATTCGTACATTAGTAAAACGATTAAGAGAAAAATTAAAGTATAAATTTATAGAAAATATCCCATCTCGTGGATATAGAATGAATTTAGAAATACCATAAAAGCCTTAGAGATGTACTTTACAACTCTATAACAAACTCAAACAACTCTTTTATCTCTTGCTCGTGTGAGATTAAGAAAATTTGGCGGTAGTTTTCGCTTATTTTGTTAAAGCTCTCCATGATGGCGTAGCGTCGCTCTTCGTCTTGGCTTCCGAAAATTTCGTCGAAGGCTAAGAAGCCTATGTTGGTGTTGGTGTTTAGCTCGTTTAGAGTTTTAGATATTGCAATTCTAAGTATTAAGTTTGCTAAATCTATCTCGCCACCGCTAAAACGCTCTATTGGGTACTTTTTGCCCTCGTCGAAAATATAGAAGTTAAACTCTTCATCTACTTCGATTAATTGGTATCTGCCTTGTGTTACTTCGTAAAACATATCGCTTGCTATTTTGCTAATTCTTGGGGTTATTTGGCTATTTATTTTGGTTTTAAAATCTATTAAAAATAGCTTTAGTTTCTCGTAATCGTCTCTGTCATTCTCTTTGGCTTTAAGTTTGGCAACTTGCTTTTGGTTTTGCTCTAATATGTTATTTAAGTTAGCTATCTCTGCATTTAGTTTTGTCTTATCTATTTCGCACTGTTTTATTGCATTTTGTAGGCTCTCTTTAGCTTTTAGTGCCTCTTGGTAAGCAATTTTTGCTTTTTGCTCTAACTCTTGGCTAAATTTATGCTCTTTTAACTCTTGCTCTTTTACTTTTAATTGGCTATTTAAGCTCTCTATCTGGGTTTTTAAGATAGTTTCGTTAGATTTTAGTTGAGGTATCTGTTCTAAAAGTTTTTGGGTACTTAACAGTTTATTATAGCTTGGCTCTAGCTTTGCTTTTTGCTCTATTAAGCTTAGGTGCATTTTTTCGTCGTATTTTACACCCTCTAGCCCCTCTAACTCTTGTTTGTTTTGCATCCCCTTGCTCATTACTTGCTTGTATCTATCTTCTCGCCGTTTCAACTCGCTCTCTTGGCTATTTAGGCTCGCTATTTGGTTGCTTAACTCTTGCAGTTTTGCCCTTGCATTTTTAATTTGCAAATTTATACTACTCTTTTCGTTTGCAATTTTCTCTAAGCTAATTGAGACACTCTTTAATGTTGTGTTTGTAATGTTATTAATAGTGCTATAGAGCGAATTTACAACACTATCGTACTCATCTAACAGTGCTCTTGTGCAAGTTGGGCAGTTAGATTCTCTGCCTAATTTCTCTATTTTACTAAGTTGCCCTTTGGTGTTATCGATTATTGCTTGTGCTTGTGCTTGCTCTTTTAAGTTTGCCCTCTCTTTCATCTCTATTTGGGCTAGAGTGTTTTCTAACTCTTTTATACTCTGCTCTAGTTGGGTTTTATTTCTTTGTAGCGGCTCTTTTAAAACAAGGTTGGCACTTAATTTTTTAATATCTACCTTTAGGGCTTTTAACTCTTCGCGTAAGCTTGTCTGCTCTTTTAGTAACCCCTCTTTTTTTAAGTTTAACTCTTTATCTTTTTGGTGCTTTAAAATTTTACTCTCTAACTCTTTGTACTCTTTTAAAATCTTTTCATTGGCTTTGTAAAATTCTTCATCTTTAAGTAGTTTGTTTAAATTAACTCTGTTTTGCTCTAAATTTTTACTGCTGTTTGTAATGTTTAATTTTAACTCTGAAATGGCACTATTTAGCTTGTTAAAGCTCTCTTTTAACTTCTGTTGCTCTTCTAATTTTGCTAAAGTAGCTTCTACCTCTTTTTGGCTTAGTAACTCTTTGGCGTTTAACTCTTGTAACTCTTTTTTACTCTTGGCTAAAAGCTCTTTAGTTGCCTCTATTTTAGCTTCGACTTTTGCTATCTCTTCGGAGCTCATAAGCACTTCGCTAAAGCTTTTTATATCTCTTTTTAATTCTCGAATTTTGAAAATTAACTCTTTTTCGATTCTATCAATCTTCTCTAAGCCAAGAAGGCGACGGATTATCTTTTTTCGTTCTTCGCTCTTTAAATTACTAAGTGCTGTAAGCTCTTTTTGCGAAGCATAAACTGTATTGCTAAAAGCATCTTTATTCATACCAATTAGCTTAACAATTTGGCTATTTACCTCTTTTACGCTTGTGGCAATTAGCTCGCCACTTCCATCGTAAAGGTTCGCCTTTGCAGTTAAACTTTTACCTCTTAACTCTCTCTTTACTAAGTACTCTCTGCCTTGAATATTAAAGTATAAATTAACCTCTACCGCCTCTTTATCTTCGCACTCTGCATTTTTAATTAACTCTCTATTTGTACTGCTCTCGCCATACAGTGCAAAGATAATCGCTTCGAAAATTGTAGATTTACCGCTACCATTTTTGCCAAGTAAGCCAGTTAAACCAAGTGCGAAATCGAACTCTGCATCTTTATATCGTTTAAAGTTTTTTATATTTAGAGAGTTAAGTACCATATATTTCCTTTTTTGTTGCCGTTGCAAATTTTAAAGTAGTTTGGGGTTGCGGGACGACACACAGGTCGTCCCCTACAAATGGTTGATGGGTATGTAGGGGCAGACCTGTGTGTCTGCCCGCAAGTTTAAACTACTGTAAAATATTTAACCTGATTCGCCCTCTGAATTCACAATACTAAATAGCTCTTTAGCCTTGTTAATGACTCTGTTTTTCTGCTCCTCATCCTCTATTTGGCTGTCGATATGCTCTAAAAAGTAATCTTGCAGAGTCAGGGCTTCTACATTCTCTATTGTGCCACTGCTACTTTGAATAATCTCTCGCTTTATCTTAACAAAGCTTGCCCCCTCGAAGTGGCTTTTTATGTAAGAGTTATCTATTTCGATAGAGAGATTTATATCCAAATTTGTTAAAGTAACTTCTACAATAGCCCCATCTATTTCGCTTAAATCTAACTCTTTTAATTGGCTATCTAGTTTTGTTGCATCTATTTTAAATTGTAAAAATTTACGCAAATTTATCGCTTTATGTTTTACGCTTAATTTATTATCAATTTTTAGAGTTACATAGCCTTTGTTCGAGCGAATATCGTTAGAGCTTGTTCTTTCGCTTGAGCCTGCATAGTAAACATTGTTAAACTTTTTTAAACCGCTAAAGCCGTGCCAATGCCCCAGAGCTACATAGTCAAACATTCCAAAAAGATACTCTTTATCTTTAGGGTAAACCCACTCGCCAAACTCATGCATTAAGTAGTGTGCACCAACAGTTGCGTGCATTATTAGCACTCGCTTTTTATCTAAATCTATAGAGTTTTCTATTCTCTCTAACTCTTTTATTATGGTCTCTTCGCTGTTTATGTGGGGCAGGGCGTAAAAGTTTATATCTTTAAATTCAAAAATTTCGGCATTTTGATTGTAGGCGACATATACATTTTTAAAGCTGTCAAAAATTTTTAAAATTGGGGCTAAGGCTCTGCTCTTTGGAGCTTCGTGGTTGCCAGCTATTAAAATCAAAGGAATTTTAGCACTATCTAGCCTTGCAATTTGGCTAAGTGCAAAAGTGATAGCCCTGTTAGTTGGCGAAGCCCTATGAAACAGATCGCCAGAGTGAATTACAAAATCTGGCTTCTCTTTTAAAATGGCATCTATAATATCGCTAAAAGCTTTGTAAAAGTCCGCCTCTCGCATATTTACACCATCGCTGTTTACTACATCTAAATCGCTAAAACCTAAGTGAGTATCACTAAAATGGATAATTCGCAAGAGAAGCCTTTTTTAAATATATTATAGTAGAATTTATTTAAAAAAAGTGTGTTACATACTAAAATAGTGTGGTGTATGTTTTGAGATTACTATAATTAAAATCGTGCTAATAGCTAACACAATTATATACTTTATCCAATCAGCTTTTTCTAACTTTCGATAAAATGGTACAAATAGTGCAGAGCTAAAAAATAGTGCTAAAAAAAGATTCCAAACTCTTGGAGTGTAGATATAATCTAAACTAGCTAAAACAGTCGCAACAAGTAGGGCAAAAATTGCTTGCTTTAAGTTACTCTCTGGCGTTGTAATGGGGTCGGTTAGCATAAATAGTAGGTAAACTATAAAAGATGTTGTGTAAAATTTTGTTAAGAAGTGGCTAAACTCCCAAGTAGGATTAGAGTGCCCAATAATTAGCCACTCTAGGGCAATATAGGCAAGAGAGAAAACTATAGGTATAGTTAGCCTATTTACTCGGTAAAGAATAGAGACTGCTAGCAAAATTGTAACAATAATAGCTGTGTAGCCTTGATGCCCCAACTGCCCAATAATAGGCAGAGCCTTTGGGTAAAAAATTACAAGTGCTAAAACAACTGCAAAATTAGAGGGGTTAAATATATGTTTTTTGCCAATTAATAGATACTTTTTTTGTAAAAGGGCTAAGGTGATTAATATAAAAGGTATGTACCACTTAAGCCAACCTATCATAAGTATTATACCAAATGTTGTTATTATGGCTGAGTATGGTATATATAGTTGATAGTTAATGGTTGATTGTTGATTGTTGGTTGATAGGTTTACTATTATTAATTCAAAAAGTACAGCAAATATTGCTAGGGTGAGTATTAAAAGCCAGCTTATTTGTAGGGTGTTGTTGTATTGGGCTATTAGTAGTAGTAAAAATAGATTTATTACTTGTTGAAATTGTATATTTTTTAGAAAATTCATAAAGAATGATATAAAAAAATTGCTTTTAGTAAGATTTAATAGATTTAATTTTAAAAGGTGATATAATTCGGAAAGTTTTTAAATGGTGACCCCTAGGAGATTCGAACTCCTATGGCATGGATGAAAACCATGAATCCTAACCATTAGATGAAGGGGCCATTTAAAAAGTTTTTGTTACTTCGTTTGAAGTGGTGGAATTATAAAGCAAAACACCTTAAAATAAACTTAAATAGAATAGAAAAGGCAAAAAAAGTGCAAAAAAAAATAAATATTATTATGAGTGGAGCGTTAGCATTGGTATTAAGTGGCTGTGTAGGGGCGATGCCAGAGTATAATAAGAGCGAAGGCAGTATGATTATTTTTAAAACTCCAACTGTAAGATATGCCGACCAAGGCTTTGTAAGTAGTGCAAGTAGCGAAGTTAAAGTAGAGATATATGGAAGCGGACAGGCACTTATGAGATTAAGAGTAACACCAACTCAAACCTGTATGAGTTCGATGGCGTGTATGAGCAACGAAGAGTTTAATAAAAAAGTACTACAATCAAACTATCCAGCAGATACACTAGAGCATATATTCAAAGGCGAGCAGATATTTGGAGGCAAAGGTTTAAGCAAAACAGCAAACGGCTTTGTTCAGCATATTGGAACTATTACATATAGAGTAAGTGGCGGAAACATTAGCTTTAGAGATAGCTCAAATAGGGTTAAAATTGCTGTACGTAATTAGTTGATGGTTGATAGTTAATGGTTGATTGTTGATTGTTAATTGTTAATTGTTAATTGTTGGTTTATAGTTTATTATGTAGGGGACGACCTGTGTGTCGTCCCGTCAGTTATAACTGCATTAAAAATATATTCTTATTAAAAAACTATTCTGTTGTTTAAGCTAACGGGCAGACTTTACCTTTATGGCTGCACTTCGTTCCAAACACTTCGGTTTCAAAGCTATAAAAGCAAAGCAGTTTGCTTTTATTTAACGCTTTTCAGGTCTGCCCCTACGGGTTGGGAAGTTTAGTATATTATTCTTATTTTTGTTGGGTATAATTCTAAAAAATAGCAAGGAATTATAATGGCAAAATATGTTGGGGCACATGTTAGTGCGAGTGGTGGGGTTGAGAATGCTCCTATAAATGCACAAAAACTTGGGGCAAAAGCTTTTGCACTGTTTACTAAAAATCAGCGTCAATGGGTTGCAAAAC
>WFYP01000084.1 GCA_015490055.1 Nitratifractor sp. | reverse complement strand
ATAAAAGGGTAATGAAGTGTAATTTTTTAAAAAATATTCAACTTTTCAACGCTTCAAGTTGTAACACTTATACCCTCTGCAAGTGTTACAAATAGTGCTTTTTAGCTCTTCTCAACAGATTTTAACCACTTTTTAGGTATAATCATTTTCACTTGGGAATAGTGGTTACATACTTTTTTATACGATAAAATCTTATTATTTTATTATCATGAATATCACTTCGTAACCTACAACTACACCCTAAACTTCCAATTTAAGGATGCTTATGCAAGATTTATATACAGCTTACAAAGACAACTGTGGCTTTGGACTTATTGCTTCTATTGACAACAGAGCGACTCATCAAAATGTAGAAGATGCACTTACTGCACTATCAAGAATGATGCACCGTGGTGCTATTGCTGCTGATGGTAAGAGTGGTGATGGTAGTGGATTACTTTTCTCTATGCCAAAGGATTTTTTTAGAAAAACTGCAAAAGAGTGCGGTTATGATTTGCCAGAAAAGTTTGGTGTTGGTGTTATATTTACAAAAGATGATGCACACAAAGCAGTAGTAGAAGAGTATTGCGAAAATAACGATTTAAAAGTGCTTTTTTGGAGAGAAGTACCAGTAAATACAGAGGTTTTAGGAGAGCAAGCTCTTGCATCTTTACCTACAATTTACCATGCATTTATTGTACCTAACTCAATTATTGCAATTCGCCGTTTCGAAGAGCTTTTATACCTTACAAGAAAAGAGATAGAGAATGCAATAGACGATAAAGACTTTTATATTCCAACATTCTCAAGCAAAAAGATAGCCTACAAGGGCTTGTTAATGCCAAACTATATGAAAGATTTTTATGCTGATTTGGCAGATAAAGATTTTAAAATTTCGTTTGCACTTTTCCACCAGAGATTCTCTACAAATACACTTCCAGAGTGGCGTTTGGCACAACCGTTTAGATTTATTGCTCACAATGGAGAGATAAATTCGGTAGAGGCAAACAGAATAAATTCACTTATTAAAATAGAGTCTATAAAATCAGAAGTCTTTACAGATGAAGAGTTAGAGAGATTGCTTCCAATCGTTAGATTTGATGAGAGTGATAGTAGCTCGCTAGATAGAATGATAGAGTTTTTAATTATGAATGGTATGGATTTCTTTAAAGTTGTTCGCTCTTTAATTCCAATGCCTTGGCAAAACTCTCCATCGTTAGATAGTGAACTGAAAGCATTTTATGAGTACTTTTCTACTCGTTTCGAAGCTTGGGATGGTCCAGCAGCTGTAAGTGTTACGGATGGTAGATATATCGGTGTTGTTTTAGATAGAAATGGTTTAAGACCAGCTAAATATATTAGAACAAAAGATAACCGCTTGTTAATTGCTAGTGAGTATGGCGTATTAGATTTAGATGAAGATGAAATTGCAGAGAGAGGCAAGCTACAATCTGGCGAAATGATAGGAATAGATACAAAATTTGCAACTGTTTTAAAAAATGATGACATAGATGAATACCTAAAATCTAGCAACAATTATACAAAATGGCTAAATGATAATATGATTTATCTGCAAGAGTATATCAACGACCCATATACTATAGATGATAAGATAAATATCGATAACTTTGCACATAAGCAGAGATATGCAGGTGTTACAAAAGAGGTTATTAATCTATTTATTAAGCCACTTGCCTTAGATGGCAAAGAGCCTACAGGAAGTATGGGTGACGATACTCCACTTGCTTGTTTTAGTCACTATCCATTTAGAAGCTTTAACGACTTTTTCCGCCAAAAATTTGCACAAGTTACAAACCCACCAATCGACTCACTTCGTGAAAAGATTGTAATGAGTTTGAATACTGGTTTTGGAGAGTTGCATAATATTTTAGACGAGAGCCCAAAACATGCAAAAAGAATTAAGGCTAGCTCTCCTATTTTAACACAAGCTAAGTTAGAAGTTTTAAGAAGTTTTGGAGATGAAACATCACCAAGATACCAGTGTGATTACAAAAATAGAAAGTACTGTACAACATTTAAAAGCAATTTAAAAGAGTCGCTAGAGAGATTTATAGATGGCATTATAAAAGATGTTAAAGAAGATGGCATTAGAATTATATTCTTAGACGATAGCGGTGTAGATGAAGAGAATAAAACATTCCCAATGGCTATGCTAATTGGTCGCTTGCATGCAAGATTGTTAGATGAAAAGGTACGCCATTTAGTAAGTATTGTTGCAATGAGTAGCGAAGTTATTACTGCACATGATGCAGCTGTATTTGTTGCTTATGGGGCAAGTGCAATCTACCCATATATGCTATTTAAAACAGTATGCCAATTAGCAGTAGATGAAGAGTTTAATAAAGACGAAGCCCTGTTTAATGTACACAGTGCCTTAAATAAAGGTATCTTAAAAATTATGTCTAAGATGGGAATTTCTACTATTGCTAGTTATAGAAACTCTGGATTGTTCGATGTAATTGGGCTTAAGAAAGAGCTTGTGCAAGAGTGTTTTATCGGTTCTAAAGTATCATTAAGCGGACTTGACTACAACGATATTGAAGAGAAAATAGAGAAGCGTCACCAAGAGGCATTCAGAGATGATAAGCTAATAAACGGTGGTGTGTTTAAGTATAGAAGAAACGAAGAGTTACACGAAGTAACACCAGCTCTTACAAAAGCCCTAATGCGTGCAATCGAAGCAGATGATAATAGCGAATATAAGAAATTTAAAGAGATGGTAGAGGGCAGAGAGCCAACTTATATTAGAGATTTCTTAGATATTAAATCTGACAAAGGTGCTATTGATGTTAGCGAGGTAGAGCCAGCAAGCAAAATTGTTAAACGCTTTATTGGTGCAGCTATGAGTATTGGTGCACTATCTCCAGAAGCTCACGAAGATTTAGCAGAGGCACTTAATAGCCTTGGTGCTAAGTCTAACTCTGGCGAGGGTGGAGAAGATAAAAAGAGAAACGGTACAATTAAACGAAGTAAAATCCGCCAAATTGCATCGGGTCGTTTTGGTGTAACACCAGAGTATTTGGTAAATGCCGAAGAGATTCAGATAAAAGTAGCACAGGGTGCAAAACCGGGAGAAGGTGGGCAACTACCAGGCTTTAAAGTTACAACATATATTGCGAAGCTTAGACACACAACACCAGGCAAAACACTAATTTCGCCACCACCACACCACGATATTTACTCTATCGAAGATTTGGCTCAATTAATTTTTGACTTGAAGCAAATAAACCCAAGAGCCAGAATTGGCGTTAAGCTGGTATCTACAATCGGTGTCGGTACAATCGCAGCAGGTGTTGCAAAAGCGTATGCCGACCATATTGTAATATCTGGTAGCGAAGGTGGAACAGGTGCGGCACCAATTACATCTATCCGCCACGCTGGTAACCCTTGGGAGATTGGACTAATAGAGGCACAAAATGCCCTAAAAGCAAACCACTTAAGAGAGTATGTAAGTTTAGAAACAGATGGTGCTATTAAAGCAGGACGCGATATTATAGTAGCAGCACTTCTAGGGGCTGAACAGTATGCATTTGGTACAAGCTTGATGATGGCAGTTAGATGTATTTTCTGTAGAAGTTGCCAAACAAATAAGTGCCCAGTTGGTATTACGACACAATCAGATGAGTATAGAGCGAAGTACAAAGGTGTAGTAGAGAAGGTTAAAAACTACCTAATGCTAGTGGCTGAAGATGTGCGTGAATACTTGGCATCTATGGGTTACAAAAGCATCGACGAAATTGTTGGAAGAAACGACTTGCTAAAAGTAAAAGAGGATTTAGAGTTAGCTAAAAAGTTCGATTTCTCTGCACTTTTCGATAGCGTAGATGGCGTAAATAGAAGAATGAAAGAGAAAAATGAACCATTCGATGACAACGCATACGAAAAAGAGTTGTTAGAGAAGGTAAGCGAGACAATTAAGAATCCAAGCCATAAGTCGGTAATTAACACAACAATTTGCAACTTAAACAGAAGTTTTGGTGCAAGAGTTAGTGGCGAAATTGCAAGATATTATGGCGATGATGGCTTAGAAGACAACAGCATTGTATTTAACTTAAAAGGAACAGCAGGGCAGAGCTTTGGTGTATTTTTAAGTAAGGGTGTTACACTTAATTTAGACGGCGTAGCAAACGACTATGTAGGTAAAGGTATGGCTGGCGGAAAGATTATTGTAAAACCAGCAAAAGGCACAGGTGCTGGTAATACATGTCTATATGGTGCAACTGCTGGTAAGCTATTTGTAGCTGGAGAGGTAGGCGAGAGATTTGCCGTAAGAAACTCTGGAGCAGTAGCAATAGTAGAAGGCACAGGCGACCACCCTTGCGAATATATGACAGGCGGAGAGGTAATAATACTAGGAAAAACTGGTATCAACTTCGGAGCAGGTATGACAGGTGGTTTAGCATTCGTTTACGATATAGACCACAACTTTGTAGATAAAATCAACCCAGAGTTAATCGAAATTAGAAGAATAGACATAGACGACAACGAAAAACCAAAACTATACCTAAAGAAAAGATTAGAAGAGTACAGAAACGCAACAAACTCAAAAGTAGCCAACTTCATACTAGAAAACTTCAGAAGCGAAGTAAGACACTTCTGGCTAGTAACCCCAAAAGATAACCGCCCACCACTAGACCCTAACGATATGGATTAATTCGTATTAGTGCTCAAATTTAATTTGGGCACTAGATAAAAATGACTCCGAGTATATCATCTCTTAATACAAAAATCCAAACAACCAAAGTGGAATCTTATTTCCAAACCCAATCTCTATATCATCTGCTACTAAGAAAGAGTTTTCTATATCTTTTATTTGTCCTCGTTTCACTGCGGGATTTAGTCGCTTTGCTCCGGCATGTTTGAAACTCTTATTTTTACCACCTATTTCTACGATATATTTGCCATTTACTACAAAGTCACCTTTACTTGCTACCTCTATGTTATTTTCTCCTATTATAGACATAAAAAACACTTCTCTTATCGTACCTATCTCCATATTGTCACAATAAGCATGATGCAAGTTAGTATTCGCAAGGTAAAGCTTTTGTGGTTTGACAAATATACTATCTCCTCTACTTTTTGCTCGTATCAAACTCAAGATTTGCCCTCTATGCAGATACTCCATATATCTGTAAAGTGTTTGATAATCTTTAATACCCATTTTTTCTGATAAAGCTTTGATATTTATCTTAAAAGGAGGAGATTCACAAACCAAACGAACCAACTTCTTTAAAGAGAGTATCTTCTCATACTCTATAGGAAAGATAGAGGGTATATCTACCTCTATAACAGTATGAATAGTCTGTTTCAATCGTAAAGAATACCCCTTAGTATCTTCAAAATAAAAAGGATAATACCCAAAGCTCAAATACTCTTTCCAAAAAGCAAAGGGCTTGATACTTTTTAGCAAACTTCGTGCTATGGCTGTATGGTTGGCAAAAATCTCCTCTTTGCTATAACTAGGAAGTTTTATACCCTCTTTTATCTCGATAAACTCACGAAAAGATAAACCGTTCATACTATAAAGCATAACCCTTCTACTTAAATCACCTCTAGCATGGTCAAGTTGCAATGCACAAGAGCCAGAAAATATCACTTTGAGTGCCAGCATATCGTAGATTTTTTTTAACTCTTTTTCAAAATGTTTGTATTTGTGTATCTCATCGATGATAAGCAGTTCTCCACCCTCTTTTGAAAAAGCATAAGCCACATCAAAGAGTGAATCTATATCTAAATCATCTGCCGAAAAGTAGAGTTTTTTCTCGTATGGAAGTGGATTGTCTCGTAAGTGTTGCAGTAAAAAAGTAGTCTTTCCTACACCTCTAGCACCAACGATGCCTATAAGCTTAACAGAAAAATCTATTTCTTTATGCAAATACCTTTTATATTCAGTATCAAAAAGCATCAAGTAATTCTCTTGATACTCTCTTAGCGTCGCTAGAGTATTCATATCTTACCTTTTTATGGTTATATCCATAAAAATTATATCATAATTTATGTTTGTAACCATAAAAAACCCTAAAGCATCCTTATATTTTTGAATATTCCAACGCTATTTAGCTATAATACCTTAAAGAAAAATATTTTAACCGTAGGATATTATGAAAATTTTTGAGAAATATGAGATAAGTGACTTTCTTTTAGAGTTTGATTATAGAACTGTGCAGAGGGGTGTAGAGTATTTTGATATTGGACTTGTGGAGAGTTGTGAAGTTAGTCTTAAGGGTAGTGAACTATTTATAAAGTCTAAAGTGGCTGGGAGTTATATATACTCTCAAGATATTTTTGTCGATTTAGATACAGGTGGTGTAGATGGAGATTGTGATTGTCCGGTTGGGTATAACTGTAAGCATGTGGTTGCTTCGTTGTTTGAGGCTTTTGATAAACAGCTAAAGGGGCAAGATAGCAAGAGTGATTATGAACTTTGGTTAGAGAAATTAGATGAAGATAAAAGTTCTACAACTACAGATGCTAGGGTAGATAAAGAGCATTTTTTAATTTATAGACTTTTTGTAGAAGATTGGGGAAGTGATGTAAATTTTTATAAATCTAAAAAGTTAAAAAAGGGTGGCATATCGAAGGGAACGAAGCTATCTAATGAGAATGTTTTTTACTCTTATGAGTACAATTATAACTATCTCTTGCAAGAGGATATGGATACTATTTCTTTACTTAAAAATTTAGCTGATAACTATAGAGAAGATGTCGAATTTAAAGGGGAGATTGGGGCTATAGCCTTAAAAAAAATTGTTGCAACAAATAGGGCTTTTTATAAAGATAAAATAGAATCGCCACTAAGATTTGCAACAGAAAAAATGGAGTTAAAGTTTGAGTGGGAAGATGTTGAAGATGGGAGCCGTTTGACCTCTAACCTCTCTGATTATGATGTTTTAATTCGAAAAACTGAACCTATGTTTTGTATAAATACCTTTGAAAATGTGATTTATGAGGTAGAGTCTGCCGTACCAAAAGATAAGATAGAGTTACTTTTAAATGCCCCTACTATTCCTAAACAAGAGATTGGCAGAGTTGTACAAAAGCTTTTCGAGAAAGTGCCAGAAGAGAGTATTACTGTTCCAAAAGATTTTAAAGTAGAAGAGTTTAGAGCAGATGTTGTGCCGTATCTCTATATTTATGGTATTAAAAATGGCGAGGGTATGGCTCATTGCATGGAGTTAAAGTATTTTTATGGAGATTATGAGTTTGACTTTGACTCTAAAGAGAGCCATATCTTTTTAAATGGAAAAAATATAAAAGTTATACGAGATTACTATAAAGAGGCAGAGTATAGAGCCTATATAGAGGATTTAGGTTTTGACTACAGTAGTGCCACCAAAGCTTATATGAGTTTTGCAAAGCCGAGTATGCAAGAGGCGATTGAGCGGTGGCGAGTTTTTATAGATGAAGAGGTAGATAAGCTTCGCGGTCAGGGGTGGCAGATAGAGATAGATGATAGTTTTGCTTACGAATTTGAGTACAGCGAAGAGATTTTTGCTGACTTTGAAGAGAGTGAGGGTAACAACTGGTTTAGCTTAGCTTTTCGTGTTAATATTGGTGGCGAGAAGTTAGAGCTTTTGCCAATAATCACGCCACTTTTAGATGAGTTTGATAGTGTAGAAGCTTTGCCAGATAAGTTAAATTTAAAACTTCCAAGTGGTAAGTTTTTGCATATTCCATCTAGCGAAGTAAAGCCAATTTTAAATACAATTTATGAACTTTTTGATAGAGAGAGTGACGATAAAATTGTAATAAAACCTTACGATGCCCATTTGCTAAACTTTGGTGAAAATACTATGTGGCGTGGGGCTAAAGAGTTGCAAAAGTTGGCACAAGAGTTAAAAAACTTTAAAGGCATAGAGAAAATTGAGCCATCAAGTAACTTAAATGCGACGCTTAGAGAGTATCAAAAAGAGGGGATAAGTTGGCTAAACTTTTTGCATAAATTTAAATTTGGCGGAATATTGGCTGACGATATGGGGCTTGGTAAAACAATTCAAACGCTGGCATTTTTGCAAATTTTAAAAGAGCGAGGCGAGTTAAGTAAGCCCTCTTTAATAATTATGCCAACTTCTCTTATTGGTAACTGGAAGAGTGAAATTGAAAAATTTACGCCAAATTTACGCTACTTAGAGCTGTATGGTGTCGATAGAACGGAGCTTTTTGATAAGTTAGAGAGTTACGATATTGTACTTACAACTTACAATTTGATAGTTCGAGATTTTGATAAATATAAAGAGAAAGATTTTGAGTATATAATTTTAGATGAAGCTCAGAAAATTAAAAACCCTAAAACTAAAATGGCAAAAGCGATTAAGGGCATTAAAAGCTCTTACAAATTGGCTTTGACAGGTACGCCAATAGAGAACCATTTAGGCGAACTTTGGTCAATTTTTGACTTTTTAATGAGTGGCTTTTTGGAGAATGAGAAAAACTTTAGAGTACTTTTTCAAAACCCTATAGAGAAGGAGCGAAGCTTTAAAAAGCAAGAGTTGCTAAATAGGAAAATAGCTCCATTTATTCTAATAAGAACAAAAGATGCTGTTGTAAAAGAGTTGCCAGCAAAAACTGAAATTATTAAAAAGGTAACTTTGGGAGCAAAACAGGCAACACTTTATGAAAATATAAGAGTTGGAATGGAGAAGAAGGTTCGCGATGCCATTAAAAACAAAGGCTTAAACCGAAGCCATATAATGATACTAGATGCATTGCTCAAACTTAGACAGGTATGTTGCCATCCACAACTTTTAAAGTTAAAATCTGCACAAAGCGTTACAGAGTCGGCAAAGTTAGAGATGTTTTTAGAACTTATTGATACACTTATGGCAGAGGGTAAAAAAGTATTGGTATTTTCGCAATTTACATCGATGTTATCGATATTAGAAGAGAATATAAAGGCAAAAAAGATAAGATACAGCAAATTAACAGGTGCAACAAGAAAACGCCAAGATGCAATAGAAAAATTTACAAAAGGCGATGCCAATATATTCTTAATTAGCCTAAAAGCCGGAGGTGTGGGGCTAAACCTAGTCGAAGCCGATACGGTAATACATTACGACCCATGGTGGAACCCAGCAGTAGAAAACCAAGCAACCGATAGAGCCTACAGAATCGGGCAAGATAAGCCAGTATTTGTATATAAATTGGTTGTAGAAAATAGTATAGAAGAGAAGATTGTAGAACTGCAAGAGAAGAAAAAATCGATTCAAGATGGTATATATACTCAAGAAAAAGAGGATAAATTTAAAGGAGAAGAGCTTTTGAATTTGCTCTCTCTATAAAGGTTGTTTATGCGTGATGTTTTGTTGTTTAATACTTTTGTTACCCAAGATGTATTGATTCTGTTTTATTATATTGGTGCTGTGTTAATGCCTATTGTGCTTTATGTTTTTAGAGGTGAGATAATTAAGCGTGTAGCATTTTTTAAACGAGTAAACGATACTCTTAAAGATTTTTATAGCAAATTTACTTCGACTCAGAAAATAGTTTTTTGGCTAGTGTTTATTACAATATTTTTATGTATGGAGTTGTGCTGGCGTATGATGTTTGAAATGATGATAGGTTATTTTGATATGCATAACTATTTGTACCAATTAAATAGAAAAAAGTTATAATATTAGTATGAAACTATTAACTATTCTTTTTATAATATCAAACTTACTCTTCTCTGAGGGCTTATCTTTAAGCAGTAACTCTTTAGGCAAGTATTTAAATAAAGAGCAAGTTTATAATGGCTACAGTTGTGGTGGCGAGAATATTTCTCCAGATTTACATTGGAGTACTACTCTTAATGGCGTAAAGAGTTTTGCAGTAACTATTCATGATATAGATGCCCCAAGAAAAAATGGTTGGTGGCATTGGGTTGTTTATGATATTCCTAGTAATGTGCAGAGCCTAAAAAAGGGTGCAAGCAGTTTAAAGCTCTTGCCAGCTGGAGCTAAAGAGGGTAGAAACGATTATGGATTTATAGGCTATGGCGGTGCTTGCCCACCTAAAAATGATAAGCCTCATAGATATATAACTACTCTGTATGCTTTAAATGTATCTAAACTTAATGTAGATAAAAATGCAACAGCAGTTGATATTTATAGAGAAATCCAAAAGCACACTATCGCTAAAAGTTCTATCGTTAGCAAGTATTGGCGTTAATATGGCTTAGGAATTTTGTAGTTGCAGTTGTGTGCTGTACCTTGCTTGTCAAAACATACACGCTCTACCTCTTGTGGTTTATCTGGCGTGGGGTTTGATATTCTGATTTTGGGCTTTTTTTTGTTCTGTTTTACTCTTGTAACTTTTTTAGTGCTAGCTTTTACTACAGCTTTCTTGTGAACACTCTTGGCCTCTGTTGTTGGAGTATTGTCGTATTGAACTGTAGGCTCTTGACTCTTTTCTAACTTATTGACTGTTGCACAACCTGTGAAACATAAAAATATAGACACTAAGGATAAATTTACATAAACTTTCATCTACTCTCCTTTTGTTTTAATCCACT
The DNA here is from genome assembly GCA_015490055.1 of Nitratifractor sp. Lineage (GTDB taxonomy): Bacteria > Campylobacterota > Campylobacteria > Campylobacterales > Sulfurovaceae > JAADEQ01. The sequence goes on along the minus strand of WFYP01000084.1, from coordinate 2,242 downwards.
CTTTCGCTTTTGCAACTTTTGGTGCTGCTACTGCCATACAGTAGGGTTGGTTTGGGTTTTTACGAAAATAGTCTTGATGGTACTCTTCGGCTTTGTAGTAGCACTTTAGAGGCTCTACTTTTGTAACAATTTTTCTATCATAATTTTTTTGTAAGTTCTCTATATACTCTTTTGCTAACTTCTCTTGCTCGTCATTTAAAGTAATAATAGTCGAGCGATATTGCGAGCCAAAGTCTGCACCTTGTCGGTTTAGTGTTGTTGCATCATGTATTTTAAAAAATAGCTCTAGCAAATCTTGGTAGCTTATTTTACTCTCGTCATAAGTTATCTTAACCACTTCGGCATGTCCTGTTGTGTCGGTGCAAACCTCTTTATAGGCTGGGTTTTCCACATGCCCATTTGCATAGCCACTCTCTACATCTACTACACCATCTACAATTTCAAATGCTGCCTCTAGGCACCAAAAGCAACCTCCGCCAAATATTGCCTCTTTCATTTTAGCCTCTTTGCTATAAACCAGTTAAATGCATATAGCAATCCTGGTGTTTTTGGTATTGATTCATCATACATTATTTCATTAGCATTATCAAGGGGTATCTCTACTACCTCTATTGTCTCTTCGCCTGCAACTCCACCACCTGCATTTACTCTCATATTTTCACTAACTTCTGCAAAGTATAGGTGCTGTTTTGAGCCGGCAAATCCAACTGATGTATAAAACGATGTAATCTTCGTAAGTTGTGAGGCTGGAACTTCAAAACCACACTCTTCAAAAATCTCTTCGCTTGCTATCTCTTCTAAGCTTAAATCTTTATCTAAAATTCCGGCACATAGCTCTAGTGTAACACCAGTTGTGCTTTTATCTTGCAAATATACTGCTGGACGAAACTGTTTAACACATACAAAAGAGTCGCTATCTTGGTTGTAAATTAGTATTGCAACACTATCACTAGCTTTTACTATTTCCCAATCTCTATCTTCTCCATTTAATTTAAATGTAGCAAAACAAGGCTTTACAAACCTACCATCTATTAACTCTCTACACTTAAAATCTTCTACTTTAAAATCCATTTAATTCCTTTATTTTAAATAAGGGTGAAGGTTGAAGGAAGAAGGGCGAAGGGGGACAATATAGCCTTCATCCTTCATCCTTCACCCTTCACCCTTATAAAAGTATCACTTTTGCAAGTCCTAAGAATGCAAAAAAGCCCACAATATCTGTAACTGTTGTTAATAAAACACTACTAGCAACAGCAGGATCAACACCAAGGCGTTTTAAAACCAGTGGAATTGTCGCACCAAATAAGCCTGCACAAAAGAGGTTTATAATCATAGCGGCTCCTATGACCACTCCTAACTTATAGTTATGAAACCAAAGGTAAGCAATCAAAGCCATAACCACAGCAAATATCAAACCATTTAAGAGCGAAACTATAACTTCTCGTAAGATAGCATCTTTAGCTTCGTGCCAATTTATCTCTTGAAGTGCTAATTGGCGCACCATTACAGTTAAACTTTGTGTTCCCGCATTTCCACCCATAGATGCAACTATTGGCATTAAAACTGCTAACGCTACATAAGCTTGTATCGTTTGGTCAAATAGCCCAATTACAAAAGATGCTGCAATAGCAGTAACTAAATTAATTCCAAGCCATACAGCTCTTTTTTTGGTTATTGTAGTAACTTCTCTATCTTCTTCTGTTTCATCATCAACCCCTGCCATTTTATAAATTTGCTCGGTTGCTCTCTCTTCTATAATGTCGTAAATATCATCAGATGTAATTCGTCCAATAAGCTTACCGTAAACATCTGTAATAGGCATTACAACCAAATCGTAATCTTCAAAGTTTTTAACAACTGCATCGATTGAATCGGTCGCTTTAAGAGCAATAACTCTCTTGTAAGACTCTTTTAAATAATTTCTATAACTCTTTTCAAAATCAAATGTAATAACATCTTCTAATGGTATTGCACCAATAAAGTAACCAAATTCATCAACCAAAAAGACCATATAGATATTATCTAAGCCATCCTCTTTAAGCTTTTTAAGTTGCTTTATCGAGTCGCCTATTTTTTCATCTAGTTTTGCATTAAATAGCTCGGTTTGCATTAGTGAACCGGCAACATCATCATCGTATAGTTGCAGTTTCTTAATATCTTCTACATCTTCATCGTCTAAGTTAGATAGTACCTCTTTCTCTTTTTCGCTATCTAATTCGGCAATATCTTGTATTAAATCGGC
>WFYP01000083.1 GCA_015490055.1 Nitratifractor sp. | reverse complement strand
ATTATGTAGATTTAGGACCCCTTGTTATAGCGTACGATACAGATAAAAAATTTAATAAAGATATAGTAAATATAACTAAAGATTCTAATGGTACTTTTATTATGAATAATACTAAAGCTATATTATCTAAATCTATGGATACACTTAAAGATGAAACTTTAAAAGCTGGTAAAAATATATTGCAAAAAAGACACCTTAATCAGCTAGATGGAACTATGTTTGTATTTAAAAATGCTTATAATAATGCCAAATTAGATTATGTTAGTACATCTCTAAAGAGTACATCTATGTTGCCTCAAATGATAGAGTTGCAAATTAGTAGTGGCAAAGATAGTAAAATTATAAAATTGTTTGGATACTCGCAAAAAGTAGGAGAGGTGAAACTTTTAAGGTTAAATGGTATGAATGTTGAATTGCAATATGGTGCAAAAGTTATTCCTCTTCCTTTTAAAGTAAAATTAGAAAAATTTAAATTAGATAGATACCCTGGTTCTAATAGTCCATCGTCTTTCTCTAGTTGGGTGAGAATTATAGATAAAGATAAAAATAATAATTTTAAATACCATGTATATATGAATCATGTTTTAGATTATAGAGGTTATAGATTTTTCCAATCAATGTATGACCAAGATGAGAAAGGTTCAATTTTAAGTGTAAATCACGATCCTGGAACTTTACCTACGTATATAGGATACCTTATGTTGGCAATAGGCTTTTTATGGAGTTTCTTATCTAATAAAGGAAGAGTAAAGACTCTACTTAAAAAATTAGATAGATTAGATAAAAAAGCTATGGCATCTATAGCTATTCTTGTAGTATTAACATTAGGTACACCTTTAAAAGCAGGAGATATAAATACTTCTGCCTTAACAAAAAGTGAATTAAGTAAAATAGAAAAAATAGACTTAAATAGCAGTGAAAAGTTTGCTAGATTAATTGTTCAAGAGAGTAGTGGACGAATGTCTCCTATGGATAGTTTAGCACTACAAGTTGTAAAAAAAATATCAACAAAAAAGGGCTTTGCTGGATTAAATTATAATCAAATTTTTATAGGTCTATTTCTTGAACCAGAGATTTTTAATAAAATTAAAATGGTTAAGATAGGGCACCCTTTATTAGCTAAAAAGCTAGGTTTAAAAAAAGGTGCTGAGTATGCTTCTCTTAATGATTTTCTTACTAAAAAGGCAGATGCTGTAAGTATAGATATCAGTAAGGCAAAAAAAGTTAGACCAGGGGAGCGAAGTAAATATCAAAACGAATTAATTAAAGTAGATGAAAAATTAAATGTTATGTATATGACAGAACAACTCTATTTCTTAAAGTTCTTTCCTAAACCAAATGACCCAAATAATACTTGGTATAATCCAATAGATGCAGTAAAAGCATTTCCTAAAAAAGAGGGACAAGTTGTTCGCTATATTGTTGGAAGCTACCTTCAAAGTGCAACAGATGGTATTAAAACTGGTAATTGGAAAAAAGCTAATGAAGCTTTAGAGGTAATACACAATTTTCAAAAATTTTATGGTTCAAAAGTTATGCCAACAAAAGAGAAGGTAGAAGCGGAAATTTATTATAATAGATTAGGGCTATTTGATAAATTAAGTTTTGTTTATATGACGATTGGTTTAATACTCTTAATTCTTGCATTTATATCTATTGTTAAGCCAAATCTTAATTTAAAAGTAATTAGTAGATTGGTTGTTTTAATGTTAGTATTAACGTTAATTGCACACACATTTGGATTAGCATTAAGATGGTATATTGCAGAACATGCACCTTGGAGTAATGCTTACGAGTCGATTCTTTATATTGCGTGGGCTACAGCTGTTGCTGGTTTTGTATTTGCTAAGCGTTCTAAATTAGCATTTGCAGCTACTTCTATACTTGCTGGTATATTCTTGCTGGTTGCATATATAAGTTCCCTTAATCCACAAATTACTAACTTAGTACCTGTGCTTAAATCTTATTGGCTTATGATTCATGTTGCAGTAATTACTGCTAGTTATGGTTTCTTAGGCTTAGGTGCACTTCTTGGTATGTTTAATTTGATTTTAATGATAATAAATGGTCGCAAAGAGAGTGAGAGTATAAAGAAATCGATAAAAGAATTAACGATAATTACTGAAATTACTCTTTTAATTGGTTTAGCTCTTGTAACAGTTGGTAACTTCTTGGGTGGAGTTTGGGCAAATGAGAGTTGGGGTAGATATTGGGGTTGGGACCCTAAAGAGACTTGGGCAGCCGTTACTATATTGGTATATGCAGCTGTTGTACATTTAAGATTCATTCCTAAGCTTAACTCTATTTATGCATTTAATGTTGCAGCAGTTTTAGCTTATTTCAGTGTTATTATGACATATTTTGGTGTAAACTATTACTTAAGTGGAATGCACTCTTATGCTGCGGGTGATCCAATACCAGTACCAACTTGGGTGTATTTTGCAGTAGCATCTGTATTTGTGTTAATTTCTGTTTCGTATAAGTATAGACTTAAGGGTAAATTATAATTGCAAGATATTAAAAAAAGGCTCGAAGAAGAGCTTGCAAATAGAGACAATTTAGAAGAGTTAAGTTATGATAAACCAGATCCTTTAATGGTTGCACAAAGATATAACGATGAATTTATCGCTTTAATTTGTGCACTATTTGCATATGGCAATGCTAAACTGATTGTAAAATTTTTAGACTCCTTAGATTTTGATTTACTAGAAGCAAGCGAAGATGTTATTTCTAAAGAGTTAAGTTCTCACTATTATCGATTTCAAAAGCCACAAGATGTTATAGATATTTTTTTAACTATTAAACGATTAAAAGAGTTAGATAGTATAGAGAATATTGTATATAATGGCTATAAAAAAGAGGAGAATTTATTAGATGGTCTTTGGGTTTTAATAGATACTTTGCGTTCGTTGCATCCGAGTTCTACACATGGGTACAACTTTTACTTTTTAAAAAGAGCTAAAAAAATTGTAGGAGCAGGCACTTACAAACGCTATTTTATGTATTTTCGCTGGATGATTAGAAAGAGTAGTTTAGATATGGGGTTATGGAGCAAGATAGATAAAAAAGATTTAATAATGCCACTGGATACTCATACTTTTAATGTCTCCAGACGCTTAGGCTTGTTAGAGAGAAAAAGTTGTGATTTAAAGGCAGCTTTAGAATTAACCCAAACTTTAAAAACTTTTGACTTTACAGACCCAGTTAAATATGATTTTGCTTTATATAGATTGGGGCAAGAGTCATTGGCTTAGATTAGGGAGTAGGGGTTAGTATGAGGGGTGATATTACCTTTTGTAACATATATAACTATCGATTATTTGCAACTTAACAAATTGTAACCTAATTTTCATTTTATAGCTCTATATTTAGAGCCTCTTTAGTTACAATTTGGTATAATCGCTACAATTTTTATTTAGGAGAGGTTATGGAAGAAACCGTATATACCTTTTTAGGCTCAATATTTGGGCATGGGGAGGCGAATGTTGTTGCACATGTTATTTTAGTTGCAATTATTGTAGTATTATTAGCTAAAATGGCTACTAAGAATTTAACAATAGTACCTAAGGGTATGCAAAATGTAATGGAGCTTTTCTTAGGTGGCGTTATATCTATGGGTAAAGATGTTGTTGGTGAAAAGTATGCTAGAAAATATTTACCACTTGTTGCTACTATTGGCTTAGTTGTTTTTGTTGCAAACATGATTGGTATTATTCCTGGTTTTGAGTCTCCAACTGCTAATATTAACTTTACTTTGCCATTAGCTTTGGTAGTATTCTTTTACTATAACTATGAAGGTATTAAGAAAAATGGTGCTAAACATTATTTTGCTCACTTTATGGGTCCGGTACCTGCACTTGCGCCATTAATGTTCCCTATTGAGATTGTTTCTCATATTTCAAGAATTATCTCTTTATCTTTCCGTTTGTTTGGTAACATTAAGGGTGATGACCTTTTCTTATGGGTACTATTAATGTTAGTTCCTTGGTTTATTGTACCTGTTGTGCCTTTGGTTTTATTAACATTTATGGCAGTTCTACAGACATTTATCTTTATGATTCTTACTTATGTTTACCTTGCAGGTGCTGTTCTTATAGATGAAGAGCATGAGCATAAGAGAGATGATATTGTAGAAGATATGGCAGAAGTAGCTACAATATAAAAATGCATTTAACTCCAAAATATATTAATATAATAATTAATATTCTTCTAGGTGCGGCTTGGGCCGTAACCTTTTATGGCTTTTTTAACGGTTTTGCTTCGGTAGATTCTAATATCTTTATAAAATTTATAAGTGGCTTAGTTCATATGTTTTTAGGACTTGTTGCCGTATTGGTTATAGAGGTTATCTATTTGCAATTTAAAAGATACGAAGAGCAGAAGAGAACAAATAGACTACTCAGAGAGATATTAAAGAAAGAGTCTTGATACGCTACGCAATTACAGACCCATCTTTTTTTACTACACTAGAAGATAAGCAAAACTACTTAAATAGCCTAAAGGCTGATTATGTTTTGTTTAGAGATAAAACTACGAATAACTACAGAGAACAAGCCTTAGAGTTTTTAAAATTAAGTCAAAATATGAGCTTTAAACGGATTCTTCATACCGACTATAACTTAGCTTTTGAGTTAAAAGCCGATGGTGTACATTTAACCTCTAAACAGTTTAAAGATATACCTAAAGCTAAAGAGTTGGGGCTTTGGACTGTAATAAGTACTCATAGTTTAAGCGAAATTAAACAAGCTCAAAATTTAGGTGCAGATGCTGTAACTTTTAGCCCAATATTCCCTACCCCAAATAAAGGCGAGCCAAAAGGTATAACAGAGTTAAAAAAGGCTATAGATTCTTGCAATGTAGATATTATTGCTTTAGGTGGCATAGTAACGCAAGAGCATATTAATTTAGTTGAAGAGACTAATGCTTTTGGTTTTGCTTCTATTAGGTATTTTTTATAAATTTTTAATTAAAGTATCTACAAATGTTTCAAACGATGGTAACTCTAATTCATACTCTCTAACTGGCTCTTCCCAAGTAGTTTTAGGAAAATATGGGTCGTTTTTAAAGCGAGCTATTATGTGCCAGTGAACTCTTGGTAGCATATTTCCAAAAGAGGCTAGGTTTATTTTGTCGGCTTTGTAGTATTCTAACATTATTAGCTCTATAGTATCTAACATCTCATACATTCTTAACTTTTGCTTTTTTGGTATTTGGCTTAACTCTTTGAATTCAGTTTTTGTAAACAGTTTTAACCATGGCAGTTTGCTATCGTGT
>WFYP01000082.1 GCA_015490055.1 Nitratifractor sp. | reverse complement strand
GTTATAATTCTTGCAAAAAGGTAAATTAACTCACTATGCGTATAAAATCTATATTTTCAAACAGTGGCGGTATATTTTTCTCTAGAATATTTGGTTTTATTCGCGATTTAACTATGGCTTCTATTTTGGGTGCAAATGTCTATAGCGATATTTTTGCTGTTGCTTTTAAACTACCAAACCTATTTAGAAGAATCTTTGCAGAGGGTGCATTTACACAAAGTTTTATGCCATCATTTATTGCTGCAAGATACAAAACAATTTTTAGTGCCAAAGTTCTTACAACACTTTTAGCTTCGATTATTATACTATCTATCATTGTAAATATCTTTCCATATCAAATTACAAAACTATTAGCACCAGGTTTTAAAGATAGTACATTAATCCTTGCTGCTAAATATGTTGCAATTCAATTTTGGTATCTGCCTCTAATTTTTATGGTTACATATTTAGGGGCACTTTTACAATATAAAGAGCATTTTGCCACAACTGCATTTGCTACAACCTTGCTAAATATTGCTCTTATTATCGCTATGCTTCTATATAAAGACTCAAGTAAAGAAGAGATTTTAATGGCTCTAAGTTGGGGTGTAATAGCTGGTGGTATTTTGCAAGTTTTGGTACATTTAATTGTAGCAAAAAGATTAAGAATTTTAAGAGTTGTTAAATTTGGCTTTAGTAATTTTAAAGCAAAAAGCGAACAAGTAAGTATTGATACTAAGCGTTTCTTTAAGAGCTTTTTCCCTGCCATTTGGGGTAACTCTACTCTACAAATTATGTCGTTTTTAGATACTTGGCTGGCATCTTTTTTAGTTTCTGGCTCTATTAGCTACCTATATTATGCAAACCGAATATTTCAACTACCACTTGCACTATTTGCCATTGCTCTATCTATTGCAATATTTCCAACCGTATCAAAAAAGATAAAAGCAAAAGAGGAGGCACAAGCTTTAAGAGAGTTTAAAAGAGGCTTTTGGATTCTACTATACCTTTTAACAGCCTCTACAGTTGGCGGAATAATATTTTCCAAAGAGATAATCTGGCTACTATTTGAACGCGGAGCTTTTACTAGAGAAAATACTATAGATGTTGCTCTTGTTTTACAAATGTATCTAATTGGACTTATACCTTATGGATTAAATAAACTCTTTGCTCTATGGCTATATGCGAACCATCAGCAGGGCAAAGCAGCTAAAATTGCTACCATTTCACTCATAACTTATGCTTTTTTTGCATTTTTACTTATAAAACCACTCGGAGCACAAGGGTTGGCACTTGCTGGCTCTTTAACTGGATTAGTAAGCTTTTTCTTAACAATTAAACACTTTGGAGTAGATAGAATGGTAAATATTGTCGATAAAAGTAGAACTTTTAAGTTTACAATCATTCTATCAACCTTTACTGTGTTACTTTTGATTATAAACATTCTATGGATACATATTTAATTTTGTCATAACTATTTACTTTCAATTTATTTTAAGATATAATTTAATTTACAAAGGGAGCACAAAGCTACCCCTTTAAATAAAAAATTAAAGGATACACTATGAACACAAGTATTGTAGGAAAAAATTTAGAGCTTACTGAGCCTATTAAGAATTATGCAGAGTCTGCTTTTGAAGCAATTAAGAAATACAACTTAGACATTATTTCTGCAAATATGGTTCTATCAGATAATAAAAAAGGTTTTTTCAGCGTTGAATTTGTAATTAATGTAAAAGATAAGCATACAGTAGTAATTACACAAAGAGAAAAAGACTTATATGCAGCTATTGATTTAGCACTAGATAGAGCTAAAAAGAATTTAAGAAGATATGCTGATAAAATTAAAGACAACAATAATGAGGGCATTAAATCATTAGATAATGGCGAAGCACCACTACCAGAGAAAGATGAAGATAGCGAAGAGATAATCCCATTAGAACCAAAACTATACAAGCCTTTAGATTTTGAAGAGGCAAAATTAATGCTAGATGAATCAGAAGAGAACTTCTTTGTATTCTATGACATCGACGGAAATATGAGAGTTATAACAAAACTAGACGACGAACATTACGGACTATACTAATAAAATTTCCCGCATCCTTGCGGGGAACAATCAACAATCAACAATCAACAATTAACTATCAACTATAAACCATCAACCATTTAACCAAGCTTTTTAATAAACAAAACCTTCAAATAATTCCCCTCTATAAAATTCTCATTTACCCTAAAATCTTTAGGCAGAGAGAAACTCTCTTCTATTTTATATTTTATACCCAAATCTCTAAATGCTTTATCTACAAATGTTCTAAATTTCATCATACCAAAGTTTGCAGCATTTGTCGAAGCAACTATTACACCACCTTTGTTGGTAATAGCAATAATATCTTTAAGCAGTTTGGTATAATCTTTGCTCGCACTAAATGTACGCTTTTTAGAGCGTGCAAAACTTGGAGGATCAACTACTACCATATCATAGCTCAAGCCCTTTCTAAATGCATATTTAAAGTAATCAAAGACATCTGCAACTACAATTTTTTGCTTATCTAAATCTACCCCATTTACGCTAAATTGCTCTTTAGTTTTAGGCAAAGAGCGTTTTGCTAAATCTACACTTGTTGTCTCTTTTGCCCCACCAACTGCTGCATATACCGAAAAAGCTCCGGTATAAGAGAATGTATTTAAAAAAACTTTATCTTTAGCGTATCTATCGCGTATAGTTTTTCGTACATCTTTTTGGTCTAAAAATACCCCAACCATTGCACCATCATCTAAATATACAGCAAAATTTACACCATTCTCTTTAACAATCAATGGTTCAGGAGCTTTAATGCCCTCTACAAAGTCGCTCTCTGCTCCTACATACTGCCCCTTAGCGTCAAATCGGCGTTTTTGGTAAATGCCTTTAAACTCTAAACTCTCCTTTAGAGCTTGCAAAATGGTATCTTTAAACTCAAAGATTCCCAAACTGTACCAAGTTACAAGCAAAAAGCCATCGTAATAGTCGATAGTTAAGCCCCCTACTCCATCACCTTCACCATTAAAAAGCCTAAATGCTGTTGTATCTTGATTTTCAAAAAACTCTGCTCTATACTCTATGGCATCTTTAAATTTAGCTTTAAAAAACTCTACATCTATCGACTCACTATCTTTATAACTTAAAACCCAACCTTTGCCTTTATTTTGCTCTCCATAATAGGCTTTTGCTATAAACTTGCCTCTGTTACTATAGAGTTTTAAAATCGAGCCTTGCTTTTTTACACCACTCCAATCTTCTATAAATTCACCTAAAATTAAGGGGTAACCATCTTTTAATTTATCTTCAAACTCTCTTTTTACTACAACTTTTAACTCTTTTGGCATTTTTTACTCTCCAACAAATCGTACAACTTTATAATATTATAATACTTCTCATCTAACTCTAAATCTACTAAATCATCTTTTAACTCTAATATATTTTTAGCCTTATTGACTAAATCTTTGCCAAATAGCATATGCAGAGCATCTTTAAAATTATCAAAATCTAAGCCCTCATTTTGCATCTTTAGAAGCTCACAAATTACTAAATGCTCTTTTTTATCGCTATATTCTAGCAAAGAGATAGCCATATCTAAATCACCATTTCGCAAATACTGTTGAGCTTTAAACTCTAACATACTAAAGCTATTTTTAAACACTACTCCAATATATTTTGCAACATCTATACTATCATCTAAATGCTCACACTCTTGTAGTATCTCTTCGGCTTCATACTCTTTGAAATTTAGTACCATATCTCGTAAAAACTTAGCTCGGTTTTTGTTTTCGTAAAGTAGTTCATCTATAACATAAACTTCACTAAAATTTGGCACAACAATTTGGCAAGTGTAAAAGCCTAAATAGTAGTAATCTCGTATATAGACTTCTCTATTTTGTTCTGTAATTAGATTGAGTAGATAGTTATACTCATCTTCTACACCGCTACCCTTATAAGCAAACTCACAATACTCAAAACTCTTAATACAACTTAAAAACTGCAAACCCATTTTACCATTGCTATCTATAAAATGCGACTCTAAATTAAAGCTACTAGCCACTTGCTCGCTATCGAAAGTTGGCACTTCAAAGCCTGTTAGAGAGTTTAAATCTCTCCCCTGCATAAGTTCGGTTAAGGTACGCTCTAATGCCACTTGCAAAATAGGATGAGCCCCAAACGATACAAACAAAGAGCTATCGGCTCTATTTATCAAAGCAATAGCAACTACTGGATATTTACCACCAAGTGAAGCATCTAAAACTAAGACTTCATACCCCTCATCTTGCAATTTGGCAACGCCACTACTTACAACTTCAAACTGCTCTACTACTTTAGCAGGAAACTCTGGTAGAGCATAGCCATTTTTAATAACTTCAAACTTCACATACCGCTCTACTATCTCACTAAGTGCCTGCACCCTTGCCTCTAGCTTGCTATTACCAGCCGCCAATCCATTACTTACATACAAATTTTGCAATACATTTATAGGAAAATTCTCTACTTGAGATGTTATGGCATTTATAAATGGCAAGGATACAACTTTATCATAATAGTCACTATTGAAATCTATAAAATCTTCAAAGCTAAGTTCACTATTTGGGTTATATATCGCCTCTAGCTTAGGGCTTAGGTAATTATTTTCATTAAGCAAAACTTCATCTGGGTAATGCTTTCTATTTGGCAAATAGAAGTCTATAAAAAAGTTATTGCTCTGCAACCTTTCGATAAACTCACCCAAAGCACTAGCTTTGCATGATTTTTCACATACACCTTTACCATTAGAGTAAACATATTCTGCTGCATCTTTGTAAGCTAAATTTACTGAGTAACAGTTAGGCATAGGATTTTTCAAATCACTAAAAACAGTATTACAATTTAGCTCTTGTAAAATTGTTTCCATTTTATTGATAGATATATCTAGTGGTGCTTCTTTAGATAGATAATTCATTTTCTCACTTTTAATTTTTTGGTTCGGTAAGGGTACCGCATACTACATTCTGAATAATTTGGTCGATAAATCGACCCTACAACCCTACGCTCTGAATATTTTGGTCGGCAAATTGACCCTACCTTAATGCAATCTTGCTAACTCGCTCTTTTGCTTGTGCAATTATAGCCTCATCTTCACTTAAATCTAGCCACTTAAAGGCTTCGCCACTTTGGGTTACACCATCTAGCAAGTCGCCACTATTTCGATATTTTAAATCTAGCATTGCGATTTTAAAGCCATCTAGTGTTTGACTAAACTCTTCTAACCTTTTTGGTGGAGTTTTTGCGTTTGTATATAAAAAGCAGTGGCTCTCTAAGCCCTGTCTTCCTACTCTTCCACGCAGTTGGTGCAATGTTGCCAAGCCAAAACGCTCTGCTCCAACTATTACTATAGTAGTAAGCCTAGGCAGAGATATTCCAACCTCTATAACGGTAGTCGAGAGCAAAATATTACCACGCTCTCTAAACTCTAGCAAAACTTCATCTTTGGCTTTATCTTTGCCATGAGTTACATATACATTTTCAAATTTTTTCTGCCAATAAGCAGTTGCTTCGCTCAAAGAGGTGTATGGTACTTCATCGCTAGGCTCTACCAAAGGGTAAACAATCAATATTTGATGCTCTTGCTTAATTTCGCTCTCTATATGCTCTAGCAAGGCACTAAAATTAGCTTTGCCAATTATGTGTGTATCGATTAACTTTTTAAATGGCAACATTTTTATAGTGGTTATATCTATCAACTCACTCTCTATCATCGCTTGTGTTCTAGGTATTGGAGTTGCAGAAAATTGCAAAAAGTGGGGACTCTTTTCACCCTGTTTGCTTAAGGCATCTAGCATTGCCCTCTGCCCTGCTCCAAAGCGGTGCTGCTCGTCTATCATAACTAAAGAGGCTTTTGGTAAATCATCTTTATAAAGCAAAGCGTGCGTTCCAATAATAAAATCCGCCTTTGTATAGTCACCATCGCTATTTTTTTGCGTAACCAGAGCCAAATTTAAAAAGCCAGATAGATACTTAGTAGCCTCTTCATATAGCTGATTTGCAAGCAAAGAGGTAGGTGCCATCAAGATAGACCTGTCTTTACCAGCAATCATAGCCGAAGCAAGTATTACCATTGTTTTACCACTACCTACATCTCCTATAATTATTCTTTTAGCTGCCTTTTCGCTACTAGCTAAATCACTTTCTACCTCTTGTATCGCTTTTAACTGGTCGTCTGTTAGTGTAAATGGTAAACTCTCGATAAATGGCAAAGCAGAGCCATTTAAAGCTTTTATTGGCTTATTAACTATCCGTTTTCTTCGCATTTTTGCCAAGTGGCTATAGGCTTCTACTGATTTTAATGCAAAGACAATACTTTCTATATACTCACCTTCACTCTTAACTTCGCTAATGCTTTTTGGAAAGTGCAACTTTAGCAAAGCATCTACTTCGTTAGGCAAGAGTCCAGCAGAGTATAGAGTCTCGCTAGTTATATACTTTTTTATTAAAGCTCTAATTTCGCTCTGCTTTAAAACTGTTTTATACTTTGGTGTTATCTCTCCAAAACTCTTTAACGATTTTGGTTGCGAAATTTGCAAAGCACCTCTATAGTAGCCAACTCTTCCGCTAATTATATGCTCGCTTCCAACACTAAAAAGTTTAAGATGGTAAGGTGTGGTTCTAAAAAATATAGCACTGGCTTGAGTATTAAAATCGACTAAATTAAGTGTAATATGCAGTCGCCCAGCAAAGTTAGAGCTATTAGTTACAGTAGCTCTAGCAACTAAGGTAGAGCCATCTTTTATCTCTTTGCTAAGTGTAGTATCTTCGTAACTTGTAGGAATAGTAAGAGCCAAATCTAGCAGAGTTCGCTTTTTTAACTTTTTTAAAAGTGCTATATCTTTTGGCTCAAACATAGGTTTAAACCCTATTTTTTATCTGTAACAATAAAGAAGCTTAGCTTCCCAATTTCACTATGCTCTTTTATAAACTTATTTAAATCTTTTAATTTTAAATTCTTAATAATCTCTATCTTCTCTTTACTAAAGCCAAGCCCTGCACCACTATAGTATTCGTTAAAGGCTCTACCAACTCTTTGATTTAGTGTCTCTACTCTTAAAGGCTCGCTACCTAAGTAGTACTTTTTAGCAGCCTCTAGCTCCTCTTTAGTTACACCTTTTTTAATAAACTTAGCAATAACATCTTTTACAACATCTATAGCCTCTTTTTGAGTATCAAGCTTAGTTTGCAAATAACCTGTAAAGTAACTGCTACTTTTGTTTACCACAAAACGGCTATATGCAGAGTATGCTAAGCCCCTTTTTACACGAACCTCTTCCATAAGTCGGCTACCAAAACCGCTACTTCCTAAAATAAACGAAGCAACTTGCCCAATTACTCTATCTTTATTGCTAATATCCATATTGTATGGTGCACCAAAATAGATATAAGCTTGCTTTGTATCTTTAGCTACCTCTTTAGTTTTCTCTTTGTCGCTAGCACTCACTTTTGCTATCGGCTCTACCTTACCACGCTTAAGAGTAGAGGCAAACTTTTTAGCAATAGTTTTAATTTCATCTTCGCTAAAATCCCCGCCAGCTACAACTATTAAGTTATCTAAAAATAGATGCGAATTTATATACTCTTTTGCATCTGCTAACTTTAAAGAGCTTATAGACTCTTTAGTACCAAGTCTTGGCTCTGCTTTTGTTGTACCTGCAAAAAGTATAGATTTAAGTCCATTACTTGCAATATAGTCAAAATCATCACTCTTGCTTGTAAGTGTTGCTAAGCGTTTTGCTACAACTTTTTTAAATGTCTCTTCTTTATAATTTGGCTCTTTTAAAAGCTCTAGCAACTTATCTAAGCCATAGTTAAACTGCTCTTTTATGCTATCGATTGTAAATACAAATGTCTCGTTACCTGCATTTGCACTAAACTCAATAGCTCTATTTTCCAACTCTTTAGCAAACTCTACAGAGCCTTTTGACGCCGTACCTTCATTAAGCAAATCTGCCGATAGAGATACAAGCCCAGCCTTTTTACTAGCCAACACCCCACTATCTCTAAATATAAACTCTACAGTCGTTAGTGGCAAGCGATTATCTTTCTCAAAAACAATCGGAACATCCACACCATTAACATTAACTTTTAGCACCATTGCTGCCATTAGGTATCCTTGTAGTAAAAATATTAGTATAACTTTTTTCATCTTTTCATCCTTTTGGAAAGCTAAAAGCTAAAAGCCTAAAGCTAGAAGCTAAGCTACCTTATTAGCTTTAAGCTTTTTTCTTTAAGCCTTTAGCTTATTAAAGCCCAACAAGGGCTTTAATAAAACCTCTCCAATATCTCATAAGCTGTATTTCTTTTAGCTGGCTTTTCGCCAATATCTTTGATTAATGCAATCATCTCTTCTTGATTCATAGAGTTTGCTGCACCGGCTGCGGATACTACATTCTCTTCCATCATAGTACTACCTAAATCATTTGCACCCCATTTTAGAGCCATTTGACCAATGTAGCTACCTTGTGTAACCCACGAACTTTGAATATTTGGTACATTATCTAAAAATAGCCTTGCCACGGCAAGTAGTCTTAAATATCTGTTAGAACTCTGCTTCTTTATCTCTGGGTGTTTCTCCATCAATGCAGTATTTTTACCCTGAAAGCTCCACATAATAAATGCTCTAAAGCCACCTGTTTTATCTTGCAAGCGTCTAATTTCATCAAAATGTTCTACTATATCTTCATCACTCTCTACAGTTCCATACATCATAGTTGCAGTCGATTTAATACCCAGTTTATGTGCCTCTTCGTGTACTTCTATCCAAGTATCTTTATCTAACTTTTTAGGTGCTATTATATCTCGCACCTTATCGCTTAAAATCTCTGCACCAGCTCCAGGAATTGAGCTTAAACCTTTAGCGTGTAGTCGTTTTAACACCTCTTTTACAGATATATTCGAGCGTCTTGCAATATAATCTATCTCAATCGCACTAAAACCGTGAATTGTAATTTCTGGATATTTATTATGAATATGCTCGACTAAATCTTCATACCACTCTATCTCTAATTTTGGGTGCACACCACCCTGAAATAGTATTTGCGTTCCGCCAATAGCTATTAACTCATCTATTTTTTTATCAATCTCATCAAAAGTTAAAATATAGGCATCTTCATCTTTTTCGTGGCGGTAAAAGGCACAAAAATCGCAATCTACCCAACAAATGTTTGTATAGTTTATATTTCTATCTACAACAAAAGTCGTAACACCTTTTGGGTGGAGTTGCTTCTTTTTGGCATAAGCTAACCTACCAAGCTCTTTTAAGTCGGCATTTTTAATTAAATCCACCGCCTCTTGCTTTGTTAGTCTTTTGTTTAAATCTAACTCTAAACTCAAAGACTACTCCTTACCAATAGCATCTAACACACCATTAATAAATTGGTGCGATTTATCATCTGCTAACTCTTTTGCAAGCTCTATAGCTTCGTTAATTACGATAGATTTATTATTTTTATCTACCACAATCTCATATGCAGCAAGTCTTAAAATTGCTCTCTCTATCTTACCTAACTCGTCAAAATCCCAATCTTTAAGATGTTGTTTTATAGCTTCATCTACCACATTTAAATTATCAACTGTGCCTTTAAAAAGATTTGCAGAAAACTCTCTTTGCTTATTACGAATTTTCTTCTCTTCTAAAATATCTTCGAAGAATTTACTTATATCTTCGTTTCCTAAATCGTATGCATATAGCAAGCCAACTACAGCTGCTCTTGCTTGGTGTCTTGTTGCCATTAATTAAGCTCTCCATATAGGTTTATCATCTCGATTAGGCTACCCATTGCCTCTGCACCTTTGTTTCCAGCTTTTGTACCAGCTCGCTCGATTGCCTGTTCTATGCTATCTACTGTTAATATGCCAAAACTTACAGGCTTGCCATGCTTTAGTGCCATATTTGCAACACCTTTAGTTGCCTCTGCCGATACATAATCAAAATGTGGCGTAGCCCCTCTAATTACAGCACCCAAACAACATACCGCATCGTACTTATCACTTGCAAGTGCTTTATCTAAAGCAAACGGAATCTCAAACGCCCCAGGTACTAAGATTAAATCTAAATCTTTCTCATCACCACCATGTCTTGCATAAAAATCTTTTGCACCCTCTACTAATCTATCTGTAATAAAGTGGTTAAACCTAGCACTTATAATTGCAACCTTTTTACTCTTATCAACTTGAATGTTACCTTCTACTATATTCATATATTTCCTTTCTTGTGTAAGCTAAAAGCGTAAAGCCAAAAGCTTAAAGCTAAATTTGTAGCTCCGCCTTTTATTCAAAAAGAAGCGAAGCTACCTTCTTAGCCTTAAGCTTTAGGCTTTCAGCTTTCAGCTTTTTAAAATGCGACAAAGTCGCACCACTAATCACTAACAACTAACCCCTAATCACTACTGAGCCGCAAGCTCAATAGCCTTAATCTTTTTAACTAAATCTTTTAACTCATCTAGCTGTATCATATTTGGTCCATCGCTTAGGGCGATGCTTGGGTCAAAGTGTGTCTCGAAAAAGAAACCATCTACACCAACCGCAGCTGCTGCTTTTGCTAAGTATGGCACAAAAGAGCTATCTCCGCCACTACTTGCCCCACCACTTGCAGGCATCTGCACAGAGTGTGTTGCATCAAAAATTACTGGTGCTGCCTCTCGCATAATTTTTAAACCACGCATATCTACAACCAAATTACCATACCCAAAACTAGAGCCACGCTCTGTTAGCCATACTTTGTACTTTTTAGCCACTTCGTAGCTAACTTCGCCATCATAGCCTCTAGTCTTAAGCACCTTTTTAACCGAATGCTCCATAGCAGCAGGTGCTAAAAATTGCCCCTTTTTAATATTAACAACACTAGCAGTTTTAGCAGCCGCCACCAAAAGGTCTGTCTGACGCGACAAAAAAGCAGGAATTTGCAAAACATCTGCAACTTCGCTAGCAACACTAGCTTGAGAAGGCAAGTGAATATCGGTTAAAATTTTATAGCCAAACTCATCTTTAACCTCTTGCAAAATCTTTAAGCCCTCTTCGATACCAGGACCTCTAAAACTATCTATAGATGTTCTATTTGCTTTATCAAAGCTAGCTTTAAAATAAAAATCTATAGTACAATCTTCATTAAACTCCGCCAACTCTTTAGCAATCTTAAAAACATTATCCCGACTCTCAACCACACAAGGTCCAGCAATAAGTATCAAATTATACCCCTTTTACATATTAGGCTAATTATACTCAAAAAAGATTAAAAAGTTAGTGGATAGGTTAATTGAGTTCTATGAATAATATATACTTTCTTTGTACTACAACACAATTATATAAGATTTATAAATTAAATTATACACCTTATACACTCCAAAATAGAATAATAGCCAATTTATTGGCTATTCCTGCAGAATTTGAGATTTTAAGAAATTGAGATTTGTTTAGGTGTAGCGTAAAGAAAATGCAACTGTCTGAAGCCGATAGGCTGAGTTTTGCATTTTTAGCTGAGGCTAAGCAAATATCCCGAAAATCTCATCTCTTGTGCGATTTTTTTCTAAAGAAATTTTTACTATGCAAATCGTATTTGCTAATTTTGCTTCGTTTTTTTCTAAAAAGAATGAAGAGAAAAGCCTATACCAATTCAGAATTAGCAACAAAAACTCTGCTATACAAGCGTATGCATTACGCAGTGCAACTGCGTAACGAGAGAACTTTTCATCACTTTTCACTTGCTCCAAAGTTGCACTTTGGAGCACATATCTAACTTTTCATCACTTTAGAATAATGAATGTAAAGAATAAAACATTACTCAACAACAGCAACTATTTCGCCACCTTCAGCATCGAATTTTACTTTGTCGCCCTCTTTTACTTTGCCTTCTAGTATCATCTCTGCAAGTTTATCTTCTATTAACTCTTGTAGAGCTCTTTTTAGTGGTCTAGCTCCATATACTGGGTCGAAGCCTGCATCGGCTATTAACTCTTTTGCTGCATCTGTTAGAGTTATTTCTATCTCATTTTCTACTAATTTAGCTTTTATACCTTTTAACATAATATCTACGATGTTTTTAATCTCTTCTTTGCCTAATGGATTAAAGATAATTAAATCATCTAATCTGTTAATAAACTCTGGTTTGAAGTAGTTTTTAAGCTCTGCTCTTACTGCTACTTCTCTATCTTCTGGGTCTTTTAACTCCATAATTTTATCGCTTGCGATGTTGCTTGTTAAGATAATAATTGTGTTTTTAAAATCTACTGTAACACCTTTATTATCTGTTAAACGACCATCGTCTAGCACTTGTAGCAAGATGTTAAATACATCTGGGTGTGCTTTTTCTACCTCGTCAAATAAGATTACGCTATATGGCTTTCTTCTAACTGCTTCGGTTAGTTGTCCGCCCTCTTCGTAACCTACATAGCCTGGTGCTGCACCAACTAAACGGCTAACTGAGTGTTTCTCCATATACTCTGTCATATCGAAACGAATTAGTGACTTTTCGCTATCGAATAGGAACTTCGCTAACGCTTTAGCTGTTTGTGTTTTACCTACACCTGTTGGTCCTAAGAATAGGAAACTACCTATTGGTCTGTTGGTATCTGAAAGCCCTGCTTTGTTTCTTTTGATTGCACGAGCTACTGCACTTAATGCTTCATCTTGTCCTACTACTTCTTGCTTTAAGTGCTCTTCGATATGTAACACTTTTTCTCTTTCGCTTTGTAGCATTTTTGTTACTGGTATGCCTGTCCAACGACTTACAATGCTTGCTATCATCTCTTCATCAACAGCATTTTTAAGTAGTGTACCCTCTTTTTGCATACGCTCCCAAGTTGCATTTAACTCATCTAACTCTTTTTGCAGTGCTGGTATCTCGCCATACTCAATTTCTGCCGCTTTATTAAAGTTACCCTCTCTTTTAGCAAGCTCTGCTTCGCGTTTTTTCTCTTCGATATTTACTTTTACTTGTGCAATTTTGTTAAAAATCTCTTTTTCATTATTAAACTGAGCTTCTAACTCTCTTTGCTTCTCTTCTAAGTTTGCTAACTCTTTCTCTATCTCTTTAATTTTCTCTTCGTTTTTAGGAGTTAGCTCCATTTTTAGAGCCTCTTTCTCTACTAAAAGCTTTTGAATCTCTCTTTTTACTTTTGCTAATTCAAAAGGCTCGCTCTCTATTTGCATTTTAAGCTCTGCTGCTGCTTCGTCTATTAAGTCTATCGCTTTATCTGGTAGGAATCTATCAGTAATATAGCGGTTAGATAACTTAACAGCTGCAATTAATGCACTATCTAAAATTTGCACATTGTGGTGTGCTTCTAATCTCTCTTTAATTCCACGCATAATTTGCAACGCTTCATCAATAGATGGCTCATCTACTTTTACAGCTTGGAATCTTCTTTGTAGTGCTGCATCTTTTTCGATATATTTTCTATACTCTTTTAGTGTTGTTGCACCAATTGTATGCAACTCTCCACGAGCAAGCATAGGCTTTAGCATATTCGCTGCATCCATACTACCCTCGCTAGCACCAGCTCCTACGATTGTATGAATTTCGTCGATAAATAGAATGATGTTTCCATCTTTTTTAACCTCTTCGATAACAGCTTTTAATCTATCTTCGAACTCACCACGATACTTTGCACCTGCAATTAGTGCAGCCATATCAAGCTCGATTACACGACGGTTTTGTAGAGATAGTGGAACCTCTTTATTTACAATTCTTTGTGCTAATCCCTCTACAATAGCTGTTTTACCAACTCCTGGTTCTCCTAGCAAAATTGGGTTGTTTTTGGTTTTACGAATAAGAATTTGCATTGTTCTTTGAATCTCTTCGTCTCTACCAACAACTGGGTCTAACTCTCCATCGATAGCTTTTTTTGTTAAATCAATTCCATATTTCTCTAACGCTTCTAATTTTTCATCGTCTGTTTGACTTTGAATACTTTTGCCACCTCTTAAAGCTTCTAAGTTTTTCTTAAACTCCATTAAATCAACATATTTACCAAGAGTATCTTTAATGTAACTCTCGTTAATGTTTGCAACTAGCCAAGTATCTACAGATAGATAACTATCGCCATTTACTGCCATTTGCCCTTCGGCATTTTGCAAACTTCTTACTACATTTGCAGATAGTTTTATACTCTCTTTTGTTACATTTGAAGATGTTGGCAATTTTTTAGCAATAGATGCAACATCTAGCTCAATCGCTGCTTTATCTACCCCCATTTTATTCAATACTTGGTTTAAAATAGAGCCACTATTTGTAAGTTGTGCCCAAATTAAATGAATAGGCTCTACCTCTGGATTTTTATTATGTAGTGCCAAAGATAGACCAGATTCTATAGTTTGTGTCATTTGATGTGTTAATTTCTCTAATATATTGCTCATTTCAAGCTCCTTCTGTTTTCGTTTGTATAACTTTACCATAATTGCAGGATATTAGTTGCAATCTAAGTTGCAAAAGTAAAAATAATTGCGTATAAAACAATTAATATTTCCACATAATCCTAATTTAAGTGATATTTATATAGAATAGGCACTAAAATTTACAGGAAAGAAAACCTGATAAATTGGCTTGAACTAGACTTCAGTTAATAACCGAAGTTAATTACCATCATTTAAGGAAAAAAATAAATGTATAAACACAACAAAAAAATTATTTTATCTTCGTTTGTAGCTGCTACAACTGCTATGTTTATCTCGGGTACATCACTATTAAGTGCTAAAAACCCAAATACTGATAGTAAATTAGAAGCTTATTTAAAATTTACAAGAGTTGTAAATTTAATAGAGAGTCAATATGTAGATGATATCAATACTACTACAATAATTAATAAAGCATTAAAGGGGCTTTTAGCTAACTTAGATGCACACTCTGCATATATGGATGCAAAATCTTTTAAAGATTTAAATATTCAAACAAAAGGTGAGTTTGGCGGTTTAGGTATTGTTGTTGGTATGAAAAAAGGTGCTCTTACTATTATCGCACCAATAGATGGCACACCTGCTGCAAAAGCTGGCGTTAAAGCTGGAGATATTATTTTAAAAATAGATAATAAATCCACACTTGGTATGAGTATCGATGAAGCTGTAAAGCTTATGCGGGGTAAACCAAAAACTAAAATAACTCTTACACTTGTAAGAAAAGGTGAAAGCAAACCTGTAATTGTGCATATTGTTAGAGATATTATTAAAATACAATCTGTTAAGAGTAAAACTATATATTTAGATAAAGCTAAAAAAGAGAAAGTCTTATACATCAAAATTGCATCTTTCGACTCTAAAGTAGTTGATGGTGTTAAAAAGGTGTTAGAAGCAAATAAAGATGCTAAGGGTATTATATTTGACCTTCGTAATAACCCAGGCGGGCTATTAAGCCAAGCAACTGGACTTTTAGATATGTTTATAGATAAAGGTGTATTAGTTAGTCAAAAAGGTAGAGTGAAGCAAGAGAATATCGTTTATAAAGCTCATGCTGATACTCCTTATAAAGATATTCCTGTTACTATTTTAGTAAATGGCGGAAGTGCAAGTGCTAGTGAAATTGTAAGTGGTGGATTCCAAGACCACCATAGAGCTGCAATTATTGGTGAAAAGACATTTGGTAAAGGTAGTGTACAAATCGTTGCACCTCTTGGTGGTGGCGAAGGTATTAAACTAACAGTTGCAAGATACTACTTACCTAGTGGAAGAACAATTCAAAATAAAGGTGTTACTCCAGATGTTTTAGTATATCCAGGAAAAGTACCTGATAAAGATGATAATGCATTTATGATTAAAGAGAATGAGTTAAAGCAACACTTAAAAACTGAATTAGAAAAGATAGATGCTAAAGATAATAATGCTACAAGTAGCGAAAACAATAATACTAAAGTAGAAAAGAAAAAGATTATAACTACTAAAGATTTGTTTAAAGATGCTCAGTTAAAAGAGGCATACGATATTTTAAAAGTTTTAATTTTACAAAAAGGTAATAAGTAAGCCAAAAGCTTAAAGCCTGCGGTGCGGCTCCGCCGTTTTTTAAAATAGAAGGGAGATTTTTAAGTGAAGAAAACAGAGCTTTTATATGAAGGAAAAGCAAAAAAGATTTGGACAACAGAAGATAAAGATTTACTAATTTCTGAGTTTAAAGATTCTTTAACAGCATTTAATGGTGAGAAGAAGTCTAGCGAAGAGGGGAAAGGTGCACTTAACAATAAAATCTCGGCTGCACTTTTTGAGTATTTAGAGAGTAAGGGTGTGCCAACTCACTATGTTAAAATGCTTGATGATAACAATATGCTACATAAGAGAGCAGATGTTATTAAGATAGAGGTAATTGTAAGAAATATAGCAACAGGTAGCCTAAGCAGAAACTTAGGTATAGAAGATGGTAAAGTACTGCCATTTACTCTAGTAGAGTTCGATTACAAAAACGACGAACTTGGCGACCCAAAACTAAATGACCAACATGCTCTTATTTTAGAGCTTGTTAAGAGCCAAGAAGATTTAGACTACATTAGATATATGGCTAGAAAAATAAACAAATTCTTAAGTGAATTTTATAGTGAACTTAACTTAAAAGTTGTAGATTTCAAACTAGAGTTTGGAGTAGATAGTAATGGAAATATCATTTTAATCGATGAGTTAAGTCCAGATAACTTTAGACTTTGGGATGCAGATACAAACGAAAAGATGGATAAAGATAGATTCCGTCAAGGTTTAGGTGGCTTAAAAGAGGCTTACGAAGAGGTATTAAGAAGAATTCAAAACAGATAAAAGGCAGGGTAGTAATGAAAGCAGTAGTAAATGTATTTTTAAAAGAGGGAGTACTCGACCCACAAGGTAAAGCTACATCTCATGCATTAGCTAGTTTAGGTTTTAAAGGTATTAACGAAGTTAGAATTGGCAAGCAAATTGTTATAGATTTAGATGCTACTAGCAAAGAAGAGGCAGAAAAAGAGGTAAAAGAGATGAGCGAAACTCTTTTAGCTAACACTGTTATTGAAGATTACAATATAGAGATTGTAGAATGAAAACAGCAGTAATACTTAGATTTCCTGGTACAAACTGCGAGTTTGACAGTGAATATGCCCTAAAAAAACAAGGCTGGAATGTAGAGATTGTTTGGCATAAAGAAGAAGTTTTACCAAAGTGCGATTTAGTAGTAGTACCTGGTGGCTTTAGCTATGGCGACTACTTGCGTTCTGGCTCTATTGCTAGATTTGCTCCAATTATGAAAGCAGTAGAAAAATATGCAAACAATGGTGGCTATGTATTAGGTATATGTAATGGTTTTCAAATTCTTACAGAAGCTGGTTTACTACCAGGTGCATTAAAGAGAAATAACAACCTGCACTTTATATCTAAAATGCAACATATAAAAGTTGTAAACAACGATAATAAGTTTTTACAAAACTGTGAAGTAGGAGAAATTTTAAATATACCTGTTGCTCATGCTGATGGCAACTACTATATTGATGATGCTGGCTTAGAAGAGTTAAAGAAAAACAATCAAATCTTAGCAAGATACTGCGATGAAAATGGAGAGCCAATGGTTCTAAATGGCTCAGTAGAACAAATCGCTGGAGTTTGTAATAAAGAGAAAAATGTATTTGGTCTTATGCCACACCCAGAGCGTGCTATCGAAGAGGTTTTAGGCTCTATAGATGGTATTAAAATGTTAGAAGGACTTAGTGCTTGATTAAGCATAATTTTTTAACTAAGTTATTTCTGCTTATAATTTTTGCACTGCCACTATTAGCAGGTGGTGCACCATATAGCTATAGTTATATGCCAAAAGTTGTATATAAAAATCAACTATTTCCAGTTACTATTTTAGTAAAACATTATAATCCACAAGACCCTCCTCGATTTGAATATGACACCATAAGTTTAATACAACCTGTAGATTTAAAACCTGTAAAAGTTATAAATAAAGACGAAGCTTTTTACACATTTTATTTTAAAGCTAATGCAAATACTAAGAGGATTGAGATACCAACATTATCTATATGGAATTTAAATTATTCGTATATTTTGAATCCACAAATTGTAGAGTTAAAAGAGTTAGAAAAAAAAGATAAAAATTTTAGTGGTGTACTTGCTTCCAACTTAAGAGTGGACTCTACAAAAGTAGATACTTATGACGATAGCCATAACTTAGTTACTCTTAATTTAGAAGCAAATGAAGCAAACTTAGAAGATATGCATATTCCAAATGTTATAGATGATGGTATAGAAAATTTAAAACGAGATGGTGCATTAACTACTGCAACTTATTATTTTATAATACCTAGTAAACAAAAAAGTATAATTTTTTCATATTTTAATACAATTAAAAGAGATTTTAAAGTAAAAAAAGTATCTTTAGAAAACCAAAAAAGCTCTTTAGATAGTAATAATTTAAAACCAAAAGAGTTAGACTTTAAGAAGTTAAAAAAATATATTTTACTAGGTTTAGCTCTTATATTTGCAATAGCTTATCTTTTAACTAAAGATTGGATATATTTAATATTTTTTATCTTAACAACTGCTATTTTAATATATCTCTTTATGCCCAAAAAGAGTATATGCGTAAACGAAGGAGCCTCACTCTATATATTACCAACTCAAAATAGCAACATTAGTTTAAGAATTGATAAGCAGATAAGAACTAAAGTTTTAAAAACTTATAAGAACTTTAATAAAATAGAATATAAAAACTCTCTTTCAGGATGGATAAAAAATGAAGATATTTGCAAAAATTAGATTCTATTGGGGTGCATTTGTTATCTCGTTTATAGTTGGAGGAGTTATGATTCCTTTAATTACATTTTTCCCAAAATATAAGGGTAAAATAATGCATAATTTAAATAAAATAATTCTATTTCTTATGAATGTAAAAGTAAAAGCATATGGGAAAAGAGATAAAAAAGCTAATATGTTCATTATGAATCACCAAGGAATTATGGATATAATTGCGTTAGAAGCTATTGAATATACACACTTTAGCTGGGTTGCTAAAAAAGAGTTATTCGATACAACTTGGTTTGGGAATTTATTAAAAAATGGAGATATGATTTCTGTAGATAGAGACAATAAAGCTGGACTTATTAAATTATTAAAAGATGTAAAAGAGTCTGTAGAGGTAAAAAATAGAGCTGTAGCTATTTTTCCGGAAGGTACTAGAAGTTCAACTCAAAAACTATTACCATTTAAAGCTGGAACAAAATTAGTTGCAAATAAACTGAATTTAAGAGTCCAACCTATTGTAATTACAGGTAGTAAATATGCTTTAAATGAACATAATAAAACAGGTCATAGTGGAACTATAAATATACATTATTTAGAGGCTTTTGATGTTAAAGATGCACCAAAAGATTGGTATGAAAAGGTACAAGAAAAGATGAAAGATAAAATAGCCCAAGAATATAAAAAAGGAATAGAGAGATAATGATTATAAGAAAACTCTTTAAATTCGAAAATGCTCACATTGTTAGAAACTGTTCAACACTAAGATGTAGTGAAAATATACATGGGCACTCATATAAAGTCGAAGTTTTGCTTGAATCTAACTATTTAGACAATGGGCATATGGTTTACGATTTTGGACTTACAAAAGTTTATATTAAAGAGTTAATAGACTCATTTGACCATGCAATAACTCTCTGGAGTGGTGACAGTAAAGAGTATATAATAGATATGAAAAAACACAGTAGTCGATGGGTAGAACTTCCAGTTAGCCCATCTGCTGAGCAGTTTAGTAGAGTATTCTTTCTAATAGTAGAGAGAGTTTTAAAACTTACAAAAATGCAAAACCAAGAGAAAAATGTAAGAGTAAATAGCATAATAGTACACGAAACAGATACTGGATATGCACAATGTTTCAAAGATGATGCACATAGTAACAATATGGGAATAATTGATTTGGAAGAGATTATTTTTTCTAAACAAATTCAAAATGAGTGGAGTAATCCAAATATTTGGAATAACATAATAAATAATATAGAATTAATCACACCTAGCAAAATATAAATATTTAGCATATTAATTATAATAATTTTAAACTTTATGCTATAATACATCTTAGAAATTATATTAAGGAGATTTTATGAATAGAATTATTGTTTTATCTGTAGCTACTGTTGCAATATTAACATTTAGCGGATGTGATAAAGGCGACAAAGCAGCAGAAACAACTAAACAAGCAACTACAGAAGTTGCAGCAGCAACTAAAGATGCAGCTGCTAAAACTGTAAATGCAGCAAAAGAGACTGCTACTAAAGCTACTGAAGCAGTAAAAGATAGTGCTAAAAAAGCAGTAGATGCAACCAAAGAAGCAGCAAATGATGTTGCACAAAAAGCAAAAGAAACAGCTACTAAAGCTACTGAAGCAGTAAAAGATACTGCCGATAAAGCCAAAGCAGCAGTTGCAGGTAATGATAAAGGTGCTCAACTATTTAATAAATGTAAAAGTTGTCACGGTGCTGATGGTAAAACTAAAGCTCTTGGTAAATCAGCAATTATTGCTGGGCAAAATGCTGATGATTTAGTGAAAAAACTTACTGAATATAAAGCTGGTACAAGAAATGTAGCTGGAATGGGTACATTAATGAAAGGTCAAGTAGGCAATATGAGCGATGATGATATCAAAGCTTTAGCTACTTATATCTCTAATCTTAAATAATCAAATTTTAGTAGAGGAAATCTCCTCTGCTAAATACCACATAAAGATAAAGCAACTCCTTCTCGAAGTCCATCATCTATAACAATAGATTTATCCATTTTAAGAGCTAAATATATTCTTTTAAATATAAGTATGCCAGCTACTATTAAATCATCTCGACCTACTCCAACACTTTTTTCTCTATCTTCTTTACTCATAGAGAGCAGTTTTTTCAGATAAAAATCTAACTCGTCAATAGATAACTCTACACCATTAATAGCTTTTGAATTGTAAGTCTCATAAGTAAAACCCAATTTCATAGAGGCTATTGTTGTAGGTGTACCAGCAGTTGCAACAAAGGTTAAATTATCTTTTAAATACTTTTGTACATAATTATTAATTTCTACTATCTTTATATCTAAAATTCTATCTATCTCTTCTAAAGAGTTAGCCATATTTGCAACTGTTACAATTCCTAAACTAAAACTTTTAGTATAAGCTTTCCCATCTATGTAAAATGTAAGTTCGGTAGAGCCTCCACCAATATCTACCAGTACAAAGTTTTTAATATCTTTTTTTAGTGTATTTAATCTATTTTGAACTGCTTTTAAAGTATAGAGTGCTTCTTCTTGTGGAGTAATAATTTCAAACTCTACTCCTGTTTTATCTTTTATCTTAGTTAAAATTTCTGAAGAGTTTTTTGCTACTCGCATAGCTTCAGTTGTTACCGCTTTAAGGGTGCAATTACTAAATTTAATAGTCTCTTTTGCCTCTTGCAATCCAGAGATGATTCTATCTTGTGCAGCTTTATCTATTAAACCATCTTTTGTAATAGAGTCTGCTGTTCTTACAATTTTTTCATACTCTGCAACTATATCTTTACTTTCGCAATCATATTTAACGACTCTAAGAGTATTAGAGCCTAAATCTATAGCTACTACTTGCATTAATGAAGCTCGCTAAATTTATATCCATTACTCTTTAGTATATCCCTTATCTCCTCTTGGTGTTCTACACCTTTTGTCTCCAAAGATACACTTACATGAGCATCGCCAAACTCTAAATCTGTAGATGTTCTATCGTATCCAATTTGAACAATATTTGCCTGTGCTTCACGCATAAGATGAGAAAAATTCTCTAAAGCTCCAGGTTTATCGATTAGCGTTACTATAAGCTTCATCTTTCTGCTAGATTTTACTAAACCTTTTTCTATAATTAAAGAGAGCATTGTTACATCTATATTACCACCACTTAACACTACACAAACTTTGCTATTTGGCTCTAAATCTACTTTTTTATGCATTAGTGCTGCAATACCCGTAGCACCTGCTCCCTCTACTAAAAGCTTTTGACGCTCTAACAAAAACAAAATTGCACTTGCAATTTCATCATCACAAACAAGTTGCATTTGATCAACATATTTAACTATATAATCTAGTGTAAATTCAGATGTATTTTTTACTGCTATTCCATCTGCAATAGTTTTAACTTCTTCTGTATTTATTACAGATTTACACTCATAAGACTTAGCCATAGCGGGTGCACCCTCTGCTGCAACACCGATTATTTTAATATTAGGATTTAACTCTTTAGCCAATTTTGCAACACCGCTAATTAATCCACCACCACCAACTGGCACAATAATTGCATCAAAATCGTCTATCTCTTTAAATATCTCTAATGCTATAGTACCCTGCCCAGCTATTACATCTTCATCAGCAAATGGGTGAACAAACGATAGAGAGTTTTGATTTGCATACTCAATAGCATAAGAGTATGCTTCGTCATAATTTTTACCCTTAAGCACTACTTTAGCACCATAAGATTTAACACCTTGTACCTTATTTAAAGGTGTCGATTCTGGCATAAAAATAGTTGCTTCTACATTAAAATGTTTAGCACTAAGTGCCACTCCTTGAGCATGGTTTCCCGCACTTGCAGCCACTACACCTTTTAACTCTCCTTTCTCAGCTAAAGTTGCAATTTTATTAAACGCACCTCTTAGTTTAAAAGAGCCAGTTATTTGCAAGTTCTCTTTTTTTAAATAAACTCTATAATTTGTAGCCTCACTTAAAGCAGGAGCAAAAGCCAATGGGGTATGGTGAGCTACTTTTTTTAACCTTTTAGCAGCATTTTCAAAATTTTCTATAGATAACATTATATTCCTTATCTCTTTATGTTAAAATTGAATACTATTATACCAACAAAAAGGAAAAATTATGCAATGTGAATTACCATCTGTAAACTCAAATCCAGAAGAGATTAAAAAATATTTGGAAACTTATAAAAATATAGCTATTGTAGGGGCGTCACCAAACCCAATTAAAGATAGTAATAAAGTTACAAAATATATGATAGAAGCTGGTTATAATGTATTCCCAATATATCCTAAAGAGGATGAAATTTTAGGTCAAAAAGTTTACCGTTCACTATTAGATATAGAAGATAAAGTTGATATTGTTGTTGTGTTTAGAAAACCAGAAGCTGTAATGCCAGTTGCAGAAACTTGCATTAAAAGAGGCGATGTAGATGTACTATGGACTCAACTGCAAATTGTAAATAACGAAGCAGCAAAAAAAGCAAAAGAGAATGGCATTAAAGTAGTTCAAAATTTATGTATTAAGGTAGAACACCATAATCTATTAGGTTAAAAGCCTAATAGACTATTAAAAAAATCTACCAATAAAGTACAATTCTTTTACGCCCCCATTGCAAGGCTCTTCTTTTGTTTACACCCATATATATATCAATATGGTTTCTAAGCCTAGCATTCATTTTATCTCTTACTACATAATAACCTGGAAGACCTAAAATTTTTACTTTTACTCCATTGGTTAAACCATATTTCTTAATTAAATCTGGTGAAACTGCTATAATTTTCATACCAGGTTTAAGTCGGTTGTTCCAAGCTGCTAAAAATGGTGTTTTATCAGTCTGGTTTCTATGAGAAGTATAGGCAGTAGCTACAACTCTAATTTTTCTTTTATACTTAAACGATGGTACCTTCTCAAATTTTATATTTTTTACAATATCATAATCATTAGGCTTTAATTTCTTAACTTTAGAAGGAGTTAAAACTAATTTTTGACCTATTTTAATTTTGCTACTTCTACTAAGTTTATTAAGTTCCCTC
Organism: Nitratifractor sp.; assembly: GCA_015490055.1. Lineage (GTDB taxonomy): Bacteria > Campylobacterota > Campylobacteria > Campylobacterales > Sulfurovaceae > JAADEQ01. The sequence continues at coordinate 80 of WFYP01000082.1, read as the reverse complement.
AACATTGTAAGAGATATATTATTCTTCTTGGCAATTAAAGATAGAGTATCACCTTTTTTTACAGTGTATATGCCTATATT
>WFYP01000081.1 GCA_015490055.1 Nitratifractor sp. | reverse complement strand
TTTTTCTAAAAATTGGTGCAATGAAATATATCCAAATTACTATTAAAGAACCGACAATAACTAGAGTATTTACAATTTTTAATACCCAACCGCCACCACTTTTTATTGTAGTGTCTAACTTTTTACCTTTAGAGTTTGCAACTTCATCTGCTAATTCAGAGTATGCTTGTACCAATCCAACATCAAACTTACTTTGCTTAGAGTTGCTATCTTTACTAGCAATAACTTTAATAGCAAAGTCTAAAACTTTACCCTTATCTACAGATTCTAGTAACTTATTATTAGATGCTACTACATGTATTCTCTGAGAGTTAGGGGCAAATACTATACCTACATATGGCTCGCTTACGCTATCCTTGTACCTCTTTATATAGTCATAAACACTTTCACCTCTTTTAATTTCATCATTAGTTGTAATTAAGTAGGCGTTAATACCTGTTTTTTTACTTAACTCACTACCCATCTTCTCTATCTTATCAGAAGCTTTAGGTGATACTAAATGGTCATTAAAAAGAAATTTTGCGTTTAAAAGACTAGAGAAAAGAAAAAGCATAAGCAAGCCTAAACTTGCTTTTGCTCTCATGTTAAGATATATATAGGTGATTAGGTGTTAATACAGCCCATAAAGTAATAGCAGCCGCCACAACTAAAAGTAATGTAATTATTTTATCCATAATAGCCCCCTATTTTCTAACACTAAGATCATACTTAGCATTATCTTTGCTAATCATTTTAACATTATCCAAACTACTAACAACAGGTGTAGGGTCGTAATAATGTTTTGCCTCTGCTTTTTGTATGCCAATAGCATTCATTGTTAAAAATGCAAGAATTGATAATAGTAATAAAGTAGCTATTAGCATACCAGTAATGCCGTTTAATTTAAATAAACCTCTGCTTGTATTTTCTGCCATATCCTACTCCTTACTTGTTACTAGATAGCGATTTGATATACTCAGCAAGTGCTTTCTCTTGAACTGGAGTAAATCTATTTTTAAATGATGGCATCTTACCGATAACACCTTTTTTACCATGCTCTAGTACTTGGGCAACTAATGTATTATCATACTCTACTAAGTTAGGCGCTGTGCCACCATTACCTTTACCGTCTTGACCATGACAACCTGCACATGTAGCCCAACTAGCTGGAGCCTTGCCTTTTAAACCATTTGAAACATATTCTGCAACAGCTTCAGCATCTTTACCTTGTGCCATACCAGCTGGCATTGCACCCAATGGATACTTAAAGTTGTGCGAACCATTTTTTATAGCATAAAGAACTTGTTCTTTAGAAATTCTCTTAGTTAAATTTTGTGCTTTACCAGAAAGTCCATCACCGGTATCACCATGACAAGGTGCACACTGTACCAAGAAAATTGATTCACCCATATCTTTTAAAGTTTGTGCATCTGCATTTTTATGCTTAGCTTCAAATTTTGTATTGTAAGCTTTTGTCTCTTGATTCCACTCACCAATTTGACTATATGCATTTAATGGATACCCCATTAAGAAATACCATATTGCCCAAATTAGTGTAGCAACAAATGACCAAGCCCAACCAGATGGTAGTGGGTTTTTATACTCACCAATACCATCCCAGTTATCTTCTGAAAGCTCACCTGTTGCTGTATCGTTTTTCATTTGAGCCATATACTTTGCAGAAACACCAAATGTTAATACTGCAATTGCAACAGCACCTATAAATGTAATCATGTTTACAGGATCGCTTAAATCGATATTCATTTGCTTAACTACAACAAGTGTTCCAACAATTAAAACACCTGCCATAACTAGAGCTTTGACTATCATACCATTCATAAATCTACTCCTTTTTGTCATTCTCTAATTTAGGGTTCTTTTCAAGTATTTTGCTATCTAACTCATCATCAAGAGCTAGATTTCCATACTTTTCATAATCTTTTTCACCCTTTTTTTCACTTCGATAGAGATATATTATATAGTAGTAAAAAATTACCATAACCACACCTGTTCCTATTACATACATATAGGCTCTTAACTGTTCAATCTCTACCGTCGTCACCACTTAATCCTTATTTTAATCTTTCTAAATATGCAACTAAAGCTACAACTTCAGGTACTTTACCAGCTTCTACCATTTTTACTAAATCGTCTCTTTTCATCTCTTTAGCAATCTTTAAAGCTTCTGGTAAAATTTTAGTTTTTAACTCTTTTTCATATGCTGCTTTACCTGGTGCAATATCTGCTCCGTAAGGTGTACCAAAAACTTTTTTAACTGTTACTGCTTCAGCATAAGCAGTCTCTAAATCTGCTACATTAGTAAACTGATGCTTATATGCAGGCATAATAGAGTCTGGAACTACAGATTTTGGATTCCACATATGGTTTGCATGCCAATCTGGAGTTCTGTAGTTACCTACAC
>WFYP01000080.1 GCA_015490055.1 Nitratifractor sp. | reverse complement strand
CATTACTAATGTTCTTTTCATACATTTTCCTTATTATTAATATTTTAGTACTTTCATTAAATTTATAAAATAAAGAAAGTCCTACAAATATTATATTAAAAAAAAATTAACTATTGCATTAATATTACAAATATTATTAAATAATTGAGAATAAATATTTAGATAGGGTATTTCATTACTTTATAAGAAGATAAGCCTTAGAAGCTAAAAAGCCCAAGTGGGCTTTTGGTTATAAACAACTAGGCTAAAATTAATCTCTCTGTTTTCTTAAAAATGTTGGAGTATCGTAATAAGTTCCATTCTCGTCTCCGCCAACAACCTTTATAACATTAGGTGTTTTTATAGCTGGTGCATCTGGAGAATTTACAGGTCTTGTTGGTGTAGCTGCTTTTGTATCTTTGCTATCAGAGCTAGCGATTGTAGCTTCATCTTCAAAACCAGTTGCTACAACAGTAATATACACTTCATCTTCAGCAATAGCTTCATCTGTCGTTGTACCAAAAATTACACTTGCATCTTCATCTGCAAACTCTTCGATTGTATTCATCGCTTCAGAAATTTGGATGATTGAGTAATCAGGATGAGTTTTAAAGTGTACCAATATACCTTTAGCACCATCTATAGAGATATCACCTAATAATGGAGAGCTAATTGCTTCTGTAGCAGCTTCATAAGCAGCATTTTGTCCTATTGCATGACCTACACCCATAAGTGCTAAACCTTTATGACTCATAACTGTTTTAACATCGGCAAAGTCTAAGTTAATATCACTTGGAGAGTGTGAAATAATTACATTAGAAATTCCAGATACAGCTTGGCATAAAATATCATCAACTAATTTAAAGCTCTCTTTTAAACCTAAATTTTTATCTACTATAGTAAGTAGTTTTTCGTTAGGAATAACAATAATAGAGTCACTCTCTTTTTTAAGTTCATTTAAACCCAAATCTGCTAATTTTGTTCTTTTTCTACCTTCAAATTTAAAAGGTGTAGTTACAACAGCAACTGTTAGTGCACCTATCTCTTTTGCAGCTTGTGCAACTACAGGAGCAGCACCAGTACCTGTACCTCCACCTAATCCAGAAGCAATAAATACTAAATCTGAACCAACCAAAGATTCTTTAACCTCTTCAAAACTTTCAACTGCGGCTTCTCTACCCTTATCAGGTACCATACCACAACCTCTACCTCTTGCAACATTTTTACCAATTTGAATTTTATAAGGGGCTTTTGAACTATCTAAAGCTTGTGCATCAGTATTAGCAACAATTAAGTCTATACCTGATACTTTCTCGTCAATCATATGATTAATCATATTTCCACCGCCACCGCCTACGCCAATAGCTTTAATTACTGCACCTTCAGTTGGAGCAACTGTATTATCTAGTATTTCAATCTCAAAATTATCCATTATTTTCTCCTAGTTGTTTATTAAACCCTAATTATGTATCAAAAACTTACAATCTTTAACTGTGGGCATTCGTAAAAAACCATTAATTTAACTTATATGCTAAATCAAGTTATTTACGAACACCCACAGCAAAGTAGTTCTTAAGTCTAATAATTAATACATACTTAAAATAGTTGTTTTATCCAATTTTTAACTTTTGCTAAAAAGTCACTGTTACCTTCATCTACACCAGCTAACTCTGTAAATATAAAGTTATCAGATTTAGTAGATGAACCTAATTCATCTTTTTCATTACTACTAGAAGTAGTTTTTTCTATACCTGAACCAAGTTTAATATTACTTAAACCATCTTGCTGATTATGTTCCTCCTTCTGGTGTAGTAGTCTTTTTTTATTATCAATCTCATATTGAGTATTTTTACCTGCTTTATATAGCAATAATCCTACAACGGTAGAACACTCTGGACCTTTAAGTTCATCAAATAAACCTTTTAAGTGGTGTGGTGTACCAACTCTAACTGATAAACCAGGAAAAATTGATTGAGCAAATTCTCTCATATTTTTAAGTTTCGTCATACCACCTGTAAGTACAATTCCTGCACCTATGCTGCTTTTTAATCCACTTTGCTCTAAATACTTAGCAAGTATTAATAGCGACTCTTCCACTCTTGCAGAAATTACATTTTGAACTACTTTTAATGGTATAGAGTTTTTATTTTCTGTATCACCAATAATTGGCAATTCTAATATATCATCAGTAATTTCAATCAAATCACCATGACCTTTTTTTACATTTTCAGCAACATCCAATGGAGTATGTAAAGCTATAGATATATCGTTTGTTATGTGGTTTGAACCAACTGGTAAGAAACGATTATATCTAAGTGTATTGCCTTTAAAAATAGCCAACGAACTTGATTGACCACCCATATCTAAAACAGATACACCAAGTACTTTTTCATCATCTGAAAGTGTTGCAATAGATGATGCATAACTATCTAAGACAATAGACTCAACTTCTAAACCAGCAGATACAATAGCTTTTTTCAAATTGCTTAAACTAGATTTTTGTGCAATTACAATATGAGCCCCTACTTCCATCCGAGTTGCATTCATATTATATGGGTCTTCAATATTTTCTTGGTCATCAACTTTAAAGCTATATGGCAACACATGCAAGATATCATAATCTTTTGGAATATTTGCATTATAAAGAGCGGTTTCCATAACTCTGTTAATCTCTTTAATTGTAATATCTTTTTGTGGAATATTAACTATACCAATAGAGTTAGTACTTTTTGTATATGCACTAGATATTGAGACAACAGCAGACGAGATATTATTTCCAGCTATTCTTCTTGCATCATTTACAGCTTTTCTTATAGCCTTAGATGCTAAATCTATATTTGTTATAATACCCTTTTTTACGCCGTGCGATTTAGCAAAACCATGTCCTAAAACTTTTATTTCGTTAAATTCATCTATCTCTGCTATAACAGCTTTTACAGTCATTGAGCCAATATCAATAGCTAAAATTTTATTACTCACTTAAATTCCTTTACATAACTTTCTATAGTATATTTTTTAGAGAGTTTAGAAATAAGATTACTCATTAATTCATTACTCTTAATAACTGCAACTTCTTTATCTAAAGATTTATTTGTACTATTATTATCAAGTAATTTTTGTTTTACAACCTCATATACAACTGCACCATCATTAAGATTAATTTTATCTATTTTTTTACTACTAGCAAAAATTCCTCTAATAACTTTTAAACTATCTTGAGGAGTTAATTTAGGTAAAACTTCAAACTTAGATAAATTTATGTAACCTTTTGGCTCTATATTAAAATTACTACTATCTTTTAAAGCTTCTTTTGTAAGTTTAGATAACTCTTCTTTTGCTTTAAATTTTTTATAATCTTTAGTTACTAACTCCTTAGCTTCAGAAAAGCTCATCTCTTGAGGCTTAATTGTTTTAATAATATGTACAGTAACTAATTTGTCACCAACTGCTTTTGGCTTTAAATAGTCACCATCTTTAGCCTCTTTTATACTCTTCCAAAGCTCTTTAGTAAGTTTAGAATCGTTTTCATTTAAAGTTAAACTTTCTGTTGCTTTAATTTTACCTTTTTTAAATCTACTTCTCTCTTTTTCTGCTGTAATTTTAATTTTTTCTAATTTTAAATCTTTTGTTACTTCATCTTTAACATCTTTTAATTCTTTTATTTTACCACTCTTATCAATATAATTAAAATTATGCTGTTTATAATACTTTTCTATATCTGCATTACTTACATTTACATCATTACTATTTGTCCAAAGCAGTTCTAAATTGTATTTCTTAGATGTTAAGTAATTAAATCTGTTTTTTTGCCAATAATTTTTAATATCTGTTTCATTTGTAGTTACATTAATGTCACTAAGTTTTATAACCTTATATTTAATTTTATCAGCAATATTAAATGTAGATTCCATTACCTCTTTTTCATAAGCAAGTGGCTTTATATCAATTTTATTAGTCAATTTTCTTATAATTAAATCATCTTTTAAAATAGATTCAAAATCTTTTGCTCTTAAACCTCTTGCACTTAAAAAATTCTCATATATTTGTTTATTAAATTTTCCATTACTGTCTCTAAAAGCCGGATAAGATACTATCTCTAAACCAACCTCTTCATCAGTTGCAATAATACCATACTCTTTTGCCATATTTAATAGGAGTGCCTGAGTAACTAAGCTACTATATACTTGTTTATCTAAACCTAACTCTTTAGCAGCCTCTTTATCAAATTTAGGATTTTTTTGAGCATATTGAGCATATAAATTATTATAAGTAAAACTATATTTAACTTTACTTATAGATATATCACCTACTTTTGCGATAGAACTTGATTTACTACCAAACTTTACACTACCCCATCCAACAAAACCAGCACCGATAAAAGCTATTGTTGCAACCCATATTGTAATTACTAAATATTTATTATGCTTTTGCATCCATGTAATCATTTAATTGAACCTTAATTTTAAAATATAATAAACTATTAACAAAAGTTTAACTTAATTAATATTAATTCTTGTTTTAGTGTAAAGTGTAAATT
>WFYP01000079.1 GCA_015490055.1 Nitratifractor sp. | reverse complement strand
GTAGATATTGTTTAGTATATATTAGATTTTGCTAATTAGGATTGAAGTCCTTTGCCATTGCTAAGTCGAAATACTAATTAGTAAAATATGATACATACTAGACAATAGATGCATTTATAGAGTTTTGCAAGAAGTCTAATATAAAGAAAAGGGGCAAATATGAGTAAAAATAGAATAACAATAAATCCAGATATTTGTCATGGTAAACCTACTGTTAGAGGCTTAAGATACCCTGTTGAAGTGATTTTACAGCTTCTAAGCAGTGGTATGAGTATCAATGATATTTTAGAAGATTATGAAGATTTAGAAAAAGAAGATATACTAGCAGTACTATCATATGCCTCTAAATTAGCAGAGGTAAAAGCAATACATAAACTAGATGTTGCATAATGAAGTTTTTAGTAGATGCCCATCTTCCAAAAAAATTATCTGAGTTGTTAAAATATAAAGGTTATGACTCTATTCATACTCTTGATTTACCCAATAAAAACCACACAAAAGATAGTGAAATTAATCAAATTTCGATAGTAGAGCAAAGAGTTTTTACTAGCTCCCAAATTGTATTTGGGAGCAGATACACACGATGCACAAAAGTTGTTTAATCAGAAAAGAGCTAAGCACTCCCAAATACAATTTGGGAGTGAGGGAACTATTAACTATTAACTCTTAACTCTTAAAAAGCCCTTCTCTCATAAACTCTTCAACAATATTCAAATCAAATTGATGCTCAGTAAAATAGTCAAAAGCCAGTACTCCTTGTTGTATGAGCATTTCGCTGCCATCGGCAGTTGGCAAGTTGTAGCTTTTAGCCAATTTTAGAAATGGTGTATCTTTGCCATATATAATATCTATTGCAGCTTTGGCAGTTGGTAACACAGTATCTAATATCTCTTTTGGTGCTGGCAAGTTTTCATCTTTTAAGCCAGCACTTGTCATATTTACTATTAAATCAAAATTTTTAGGGGTAAAGTTATCGAAAGTAAAGCACTCAAAACCCTGTTCTATAAACTTTTCTAACCTTGGGGCACTTCGGTTTAGAATAAATACTTCGTATCCTTCATCTTTTAAAATTGATGAAGTAGATTGTACAGTACCGCCTGCACCTAATATTAAAATTGACTCTATATCTATAAATTTTTTGATTGATTTTAAAAACCCTGGGGCATCGGTATTATAACCATATAGCTTGCCATTTTTTAATACAAGTGTATTAACAGCACCAACCTTTTTAGCAAATTCATCTAAATAATCACTAGCTTTTAATGCCTCTTCTTTATGTGGTACTGTAATATTTGCACCGCTTAATCCCTGACTTAGAAAAGTATCTTTTAATTTAGAGCCATCTTCTAGGTGAATTTTAAAATATTCACCATCAAATCCTAACTTTTTAAACGTGTTATTATGCATATTGGGTGATTTAGAGTGCTCTACTGGATTTCCAAAAATTGCAAACTTTTTCATTATATTCCTTTGGGAAGTTGTATATTGGTGTATTTGTTATTGGTTATTTGTAGGGGCAGACCTATGTGTCTGCCCGTTAGCAGAGATTGATGTATTTAGGCAACCACAAGGGTTGCCCCTACAATCTAAATCCTACATCCTAACTTCTAGCATACGCGTATGGTCGGTAAATCGACCCTACATCTCTTGGGATATAGGATGGAGGATTTGGGATGTAGGATGTAGAGTTTAATGTGTGGTGAGGGCACCGCACTTTACATAATACATCTACACCCTTCATCCCATATACAAAATCCTAAATCCTATATCCTAAAATCTAGTCTATCTCTTTTAGCAAGACTAACTGTTCATCTTCTTTAAGACTCTCCATCTCTTTTAGGGTTGCCATTAGTGCCATTAGTTTGTTTCTTACCTCTAGCTCTTCTAACTCTGGTACTGAATCTGCAACAACGCCTGCACCTGCTTGTAGTACTATTTCGTCTTCTTTTATTAAAGAAGTTCTTATTGCTATTGAAGAGTCCATATCTCCAGTAAATGAGAAGTAGCCTACACATCCGCTATAAAAGCCTCTTTTTAAGCCTTCGAATTTTGCAATTAACTCCATTGCTTTAATTTTTGGTGCACCAGTCATTGTGCCATGCGTAAATGTTGCAGCAAAGAGATCAAACATATCTTTATCGTCCTCTATCTCTGCAATAATGTCAGAAACCATATGCATAACATGAGAGTATCGCTCGACTCTCATCATTTCAGGTACCTTTACTGTTCCTACTTTCGCAACACGCCCTACATCGTTTCTTCCTAAATCTACCAACATTAAATGCTCGGCACACTCTTTAGGGTCATTTATCATCTCTTGCTCTAATTCGTAATCTCTTTGAGCTGTTGCTCCCCTTTTTCTAGTACCTGCGATTGGGCGTATTAAAATCTCTCCATCTGTAAGCCGAACCATAACTTCTGGCGAAGAGCCACAAATACTAAAATTTTCATACTCTAATAAAAATAGATAAGGAGAAGGATTCTTAGAACGCAATACTCTATAAAAACTGAGCGGTTCTATTTGACCTTTTTGCGTATATCTATTAGATGGCAACACTTGGAATACATCGCCAGCACGAATATGCTCTTTTGCTTCATCTACAATTCGCATAAAACGCTCTTTTGATATAGCAAACTCACCTTCACCCTCTAAAATAGCTGGTTTGATTGGCTCAAATTTATCACATTTTCCTATTAGATTTGTGATGTTTTCTATAATTTCAGGGTAACTGTTATCTAAATCTACCAGTGTTAGCTGAGAGCTTTTATGAGAAAAGCCGATAATTATTTTTGGTCTAATTAAATCTAAATCTGGTGTATTAAGAGGGTCTCTTAAATTGTCCATATACTGCTTTAGTGTTGGCTCAAAAACTTTTACCATATCGTAACCAACAAAGCCTATAAAGCCATCTACAAAATTAAAGCCAGCAACTTGAGCAAACTTTTTATAACTCTCTTTATCTAATTTAGAGTAATACTCTTTTAAAAATTCAAAAGGGCTTTGCTCTAACTCTTTACTATCACCATTTATATCGATATATGTAGTCGTATTATCTTTATACTTAAGTCTCTCTTTTGCACCTATTGCGATAAAACTAAAATTACCATCTTCGCTAGTTACAACGCTTTCAAAAAGCATTGTAATTTCATTTTTATAGAGCTTTTTAATCTCCCCATAAAGTGCAACAGGAGTTAATTGGTCAAAAAGAAACGATTTTATCATATCTACTTCTTTATAAATGCAGATGGAGAGATTTTAGCTTTTACTTTGCCTAAAACTCTACTTGCTTCAGATGATGTAAATGGACCAACATATACTCTTCTAAAACCATTAGCTTCTTTAATTCTGTATTTAAATCCAGCTTTAATAATTTTATTAATAAACTTTTCATTTGGACCTTTTGAAAATGAACCAACTTGAATATATACATTACCATGACCACCATAAATATGTGTAGTATGTTTAGGTTTTGGTTTTGGTTTAGCTTTATGCTTAACTATATTTTCTATCTTTTTTTCTTTATGTTTAACAGTAGGC
>WFYP01000078.1 GCA_015490055.1 Nitratifractor sp. | reverse complement strand
GTTATAGGTATATTTGTTAATTGTATACTGGTCATAAAAAACGCAAGTCCAAATTAGGACAACTCCAACCTCAACACACAACTCTTAACTCTTAACTCTTAATTCTTAACTCTTAATTTCCTTATCATACCTTCCCATCAACTCTTTTACATAAGTAGTATCGATAGTAGCACCCATTCGCTCGAACATTGCGTAATACCCAAGCAAAGTTCTGTCTATAAATATATAATCTTTGTTATAGTTTTGAACCGAAGTTGCTTGCCTTGTTTGTACTGTAAATATGGCGTCAAATCCTCTTTTTGCGTAATTGCTATCTTTAAAGTTGTATCTATCTTGCTTGAAAATTTCGATATAAATCGTATCTAGTGGGTTAATTATCTCTTTGTAAAATTTTAGCATCTCTTCATCGCTTGCTGGGTCTATCATTCCTAGTTGCATATACTGTTTTGCTATCTCTAAATCATCTATACCATCAATCAGTGAGAGGTGCAATTTATTAAAAGATTTTAAAAACTCTTCATCAACCACTTTTGTGCAACCAAAATCTATAATACCCAACTTTCCATCTTTTAAAAACAAAAAGTTTCCAGGGTTTGGGTCGGCGTGGATTGTTTTGATTGCATAAAGTGTATCGAAAAAGTTATCAAAAATTAGTTGAGCATACCTATCTCTTAGCTCTTGGTTAGGGCTACTTGCTAAAAAATCTTTAAAGCTAAGCCCCTCTAAAAATTCGCTAGCTAGCACCTTTTTGGTAGTAAGTTCATCAATAACTTTAGGAAATACAATATCGCTTTTCTTGTTCGCAGAGATAAACTTTTTAGCATTTTTTGCTTCGTGCAAATAGTCTAACTCTTCATTTAGCCTATCTTGAAGTTCGCTAACAATATGTTCTACATCTGCACCTTTACTAAAGCGTTTTAGTGCAAACTTTATTAGTGTCATATCGCTATCGATACTTGTAGCGATGCCTGGATACTGCACCTTTATAGCTAACTCTTTAGCATTATATTTAGCCCTATGCACTTGCCCTAAACTTGCACTTGCATACGCCTTTAAGTCAAACTCTTCAAAAATCTCTTCTGGGTAAGAGCCAAGCTCTTGTTTTATAATTTTTCTAATAAGTGCCCTATTTATTGGTGTAATAGAATCAAAAGTTTTACTAATTTTCTCTAAATAACTTGCATCTAAAAATGGCATACCAAGCACCAAAGTTTGAGCAATCTTTACCGAAACACCCTTTAGCTCATTAAGAGCTTGCAAAATTACTTCGCCAATCTCCTCTTGGGTTTGCTCTTTAGAATTTCGGGCAATAAAGCCTTTGCTCTTTTTAATACCAATTTTTAGAGTTGCTTTAGCCACAATTTTTGTTCGCTGTAGCTTTGTTGTAGGTATCTTATCCATTTAAGATATCCTCTAACTTTCGCTTAACTCCTTTAAAACCTTTTGGCTTAACTGCAAAGCTATTAAGAGCCGAAAGAAAGTGTGTTTTAAATACAAACATACCTAAATCTGTTGCTTTACTAAGTATATCGCTAGCTAAAAGCGACTCTATAACCGCTAAAGAGTGGTCGATAAATGCTGTTGTATTTTCAAACATTTCACTATCATCTTTTAGCCAATAAGCCACAACCATAATATAGTAATCCCAAAATAGTGTTGGCAAATAATCTAAAAATGGCGGTTGCTCTATCTCGCCAGCCTCTATTGCAATATCTAGCATACCTCTTACAGTTTGTACAAAAAGCTCATTAGTGCTATATAATTTACCAAGTTTCAAAGAGCTAGAGTTAAAAACCATATCTGCAATTTGCTGTACAAACTCTCTATCTTCTAAATATAGTTCTAGTTCGGTATCTATTAAAGTTTGCAGTTGTTCTCGCAAAGTGTAGGTATTAAAATCTTCAATGCTCTCTAAAATCTCAACTGCCTCCTTATGTTTCTGCTCAATATATCCAAAAAGCAACTTCTCTTTAGATGGAAAGTAGTTATAAATTGTCGGATTACTAACCCCTGCATTTTTAGCAATCTCTCTAAGAGTAGTATTTTCAAACCCTTTTTCTATAATCAAATCAACCGCACTCTTTAATATTTTTATCTTTGTCTTCTCTTTTGCTGATTTTGTTATTTTCATACTAAATCCTTAAATAATTTAACTAAGTATAATATATTTCAAGATATTTGTCAAGTTTTATTATAGTTATTTAAATTTTAATATTTTAAAACCAGTAAGTAATTTACTAAATTATTGATAATATATGCTTTTTATTGGATTTAGTATAAATGTAAGAGTACAAAAGAAGAGTAGATAGACGCTACAGAAGCGACTATCTCTTTTTTATTCGTCTTCTGTTTTGCAGTATCAATGGTACAAAAAATATAACTTCTAAAACTAACGATATTGCTACAACTTTCCATGTACCCATGCTATCGTTTGTAAATGGTAAGCCCCCAGTATTCATACCAAAGAAGCCTGTAGCTAGTGTAAGTGGCAAGAATATTCCAGATAATAGAGTTAAGTAGTAAACATTTTTATTCATCTTTTCATCTACTTTTGCACGATAAAAGTCATACAGGTTATCTAACTTCTCTACACACGCTTTTGCTAAATCTCTAACTCTACTTATCTCTTCGTGTAAATCATCAAATGCATTTACATTAAACTTATCGCTATACTCCCGTTTTAAATGAGATATAAAAAGCTCCATAACAATAGAGGCGTGAAACATTAACCTATTTATTAAAGATACATCTTTTTTATACTGTAGCCAATCTTGCATAAATGTACTACTTATTTTACCTTCATAAAGCGACTCTTCTAATTTATCAACATTTATATGATACTGCTTTATGTCTCTAATTAACTTTTCTACCAGTGGCTCTAATGTTTTTTGTAACATATCTATAGAACCTAATAGCTCAATATCTTTTTTATCTCTATTATATTGATAAACTTCTCCATCTTTCACTAAAAATGCGTAAGATTCAATGCTAACTCTATCCTCTTTTTTAGGAAGCCTAAGTATTAATCCAAAGTATTTATCTCTTTTTATAAAATCGGATGGGTGGTCGTCACTCTCTATATCCTCTATAATATAACTATCCAAATCTTTTAATTGCATATTTTGCCTTTTTAAATGAGATTATACAGTTAATAGAAAAAAATTGCAACTTATGTAGCAAAAGAAACTTAAGAAAAAGAATAAAATTCTGCTTGATATAAAAATTAACATAAGGAGTTACAAAATGAAAAAAACATTTCTTTCATCTTTAGTAGCAATTTCACTTTTAGGAACAAACGCATTTGCATTAGATGCAAAAGCATCAACAAAAGATGTTACTGCATCTGCAATAACTAAAGCAAAAAAAGATGCTAACACAAAAAAAGATGATATAAAGGTTGTAAAAGAGGCTGTTGAATCAATTAAATCAGTAACTAATGTTTTGGTAGCATTAAATAAAAAAGATACTAACAAAGCTAAAAAAGAGTTAGAGAATGCAATTGGCAAAATTGAAGTTGTATTAAGCAATCCAAAAGCACCAGCACTTATTCCTGTAGATAGTAAAGTTGTAGTACAAGAGTTTGTAGGTACAGCTTATGATGCACAAAATGCTGTAATTACTACAGTTGCAATGCTAGACAATAAAAGAGTACAAGATGCAAGACATATTCTATCTGCATTGGTAGATGAAATAGATGTATCTACTACAAATTTACCATTAGCAACTTATCCAGCAGCACTAAAACAAGCAGCAAAATACTTACAATTAGGTAAAACAGAAGAGGCTAAAAAAGTATTATTGGCTACATTAAATACATTTGTAACAGTAACAGATGTAACACCAATAGGTATTTTAGAAGCTCAAACACTAATTGATGCAGCAAGTAAAATTGCTAAAACTGATAAAAAATTAGCACTTTCACATTTAGAGCAAGCAAAAGCAGAGCTTAAAAAAGATGAAGCTTTAGGTTATACAAGCAGTTCTGATACAACTTATAAAGTACTAAATGATGCAATCTCAAATGTAGAAAAAGAGATTAAAGGCAAAAACAAAGCAGAGAAACTTTTCGAAGATTTAAAAGCAAAACTAAAAGAGTTTAAAGAGAAAGCTCTAAAAACATTTAAAAAATAAGGATTTAAAATGGCAGTAGTAGGATTTACAAAATTAGAAGCACTTTTTAGAAAAGCTGCTTCACTCGACATTCACAAGGGACACGCAAAAGATATAACAGACATTGTAGAGAAAAAGCTACACGATTTACTATTAGCAGGTGAGAGAAATGCTAATATGAATGGTAGAGATGTAATTTGGGAGAGCGATGTACCAATTACTAAAGGTCTGCAAGAGACAATAATTAGTTTTAAAAAATTAGAAGAGGAGTTATCAGTTGAAGATATTTTAAGCTTTTTATCAACTGTACCACCATTAAAATACCCTCTATCAGCAGATTTAGAAGCTAAATTACCAGAAATTACAGGAGCTCTTTTAGTAGTACTTGCAAAAGTAATTAAAGAGATAGATAACGAGAGTCGTCAAGTAAGTCATCAATTAATTGAAAAAAGTTCTAGAATTTTAGACTTAACACTATAATTAAAAAGTAGGAGGATTAAAATGCTTAACTATAAAATTTTTGCTAATGACAAAGATTTAACCGATAAGTTTGCTAAATATAGCAAAATTTATGGTGTATTATTTATTATTTTAGGTGCATTAGGAATTGTTTTTCCTAATATAATGTCATTAACTTCAGCCCTATTTATTGGCTGGTTAATGCTTTTTGCAGGTATATTTATTGCTATTCAAACATGGCAAATTAACAAAAAAGATTGGCTAGGATGGTTAAAGTCTTTACTCTATTTAGTAGTAGGAGCTTTAGTAATAATAGACCCAATCAGCGGTGTTATCGCCTTAGGTATCCTATTTGCAATATACTTTTTTATGGATAGTGTAATTAACTTCTCTTTAGCTTTTAGTATAAAACCAGAGGATGTATGGTGGATAGTTCTATTAAATGCTATCTTATCGTTAGCATTGGGAATCTATTTTATATATGCTATTCCAAACCCTATTAAAACTATGTGGTTAGTTGGAATATTTGTAGGAATTAGCTTATTATTCGATGGTATTATGCTTCTTAGTTTAGCAAATGCGAGTAAAAAAAATTAGCAAGTAAAATAATTAAAAGACTCGCTTGAGTCTTTTAACCATCTATATCTTCAGCTCTAGCATCAGTGGTGTAAACACCTGTAAGTTTCTTCCAAAAGATAGAAGCATTAAGTCCAAACCAAATAATAAAACCAATAGCAATAGTTGCAACCCATCCTAACTGATTTAAATCAGTTACATTTATAATATTATACTGTTGCAACCCCCAAACAAAAGCAATAATGATTATAAGTGTAATACTCATACCCAAAAAACCAAGACTCTGTAGCATAGATTTAAGAGCCAAAAGCCAAAGTGCAAGCATAATTAAAATAAAAAATGGGGTAAATCCACTCAATATATTATCAAAATTACTTGTAACATAATGCACAAAATCATGCCCTGTTGGATTCCAAGTGCCAATAGCTAAAGCCATAGAGAGTATAAAAGTAAACCACCCTGCTAAATAAGTAACCTTTTTACCACTTTTTGTAGTAACTTTATTTGTTAAAATATCTGGTAGCATAATCTTCTCCTTTAATCTTCTAATCTAATTCTAACACTCTGAGCGTGTGCTGTTAAACCTTCGGTATCTGCTATTAGGGCACATTGTTTGCCTATCTCTTTTATTCCCTCTTTGCTCATCGAAATTATAGAGCTTTTCTTTAAAAAGTTATCTACACTTAGTGGCGAATAAAATTTTGCTGTTCCACCAGTTGGCAATGTATGGTTTGGTCCTGCAAGGTAGTCGCCTATTGGTTCTGGTGTGTATTCGCCTAAGAAAATTGCACCTGCGTGTTTTATTTTATCTAACAAGACAAATGGCTCTTTTGTTACCACTTCTAAGTGCTCTGGTGCTATTTGGTTCATTAGCTCTATCGCTTCGTTAATATCTTTTGTTACGATAATCGCCCCACGCTCGTTTATAGATTTTTTTGCTATCTCTTTACGGCTTAAATCGTTTACAAACTCTTCTACTTTTTCACTAACTTTTTGTGCTAACTCTTCGCTATCTGTAATTAAAATAGAGCTTGCCATTTCGTCGTGCTCTGCTTGGCTTAGTAAATCTATTGCTAAGTAATCTTCTTTAGCTGTTGCGTCTGCTATTACACCAATTTCGCTAGGGCCTGCTATCATATCTATATTTACTTCGCCATACACTAGCTTTTTAGCAGTTGCTACAAATATATTACCTGGGCCTGTAATTACATCTACCTTTGGTATTGTCTCGGTACCAAAAGCCATTGCACCAATAGCACTTGCCCCACCTACTCTATATACATGCTTCAGGTTACAAATATGACACGCTGCAAGCAGTAACTCGTTTAACTCATTATCTGGTGCTGGCGTACAAACTACTATCTCTTCTACTCCTGCTACTATTGCTGGTATTGCATTCATAAGCAGACTACTAGGATATGCCGCTTTACCACCAGGAATATATAGCCCTGCTCTATCAACAGGTGTTACTTTTTGCCCTAAAATAGTACCGCTCTCCTCTTTGTAAGTCCAAGTTTCTGGCATCAGTTTCTCGTGATATGCTTTTATTCTATCGTATGCTAAGTGTAGAGCCTCTTTAAGTTCACTATCTATATTTTCATACGCTTTTTTCATATCGGTAACATCTACCTTTAACTCGCTATCATCTTGTGGTTCCCATCTATCGAACCTAGCAATTTGACTCTTTAAAGCAGAGTTGCCATCTTGTTTAATTTCGTTAAGCAAATCTTGTACAATTTTGCTAACACTATCTATATCCATCTTACCACGATTAAGCAGTTCGCTAAACTCTTTTTCAAAACTACTATCATTACTATTTACTATTTTCACTTATAAATCTCCTTTTTAATAAGCCAAGCTTCTTAAAAATTCCTCTCACTGAAGCTTCGCCGTTAGCGAGAGAAACTTTCATAATTTTTCTTAGCTACTTTTTTGAAATATGAAAGTTTCATCATACTTCCTCTTATATCTTTCAAGCATTGTGGCATTACCCAAAATACCGCCTTGGTGTATATATACTAAGTTATCAAATTTATCGATATGCTCCAAAAGTGCCATCCAGCCCTTTGGGTCATAAAGCATATCGAACTCTAAACCTATCTCATTTTGTAATTCTAACCAAAGAAGATAAAACTCTCTATAAAGCTTACCAAAATGGTACCGTTTTTTTGTATCTATTATAGTTGGGTAGTAGTTTTTGTCTGCTTCTAACTCTCTAAATTGCTCTAGTAGATACTCTCTACTACCAACTACTGGAGTTGTAAAGACTTTTATATTATCAGAACCATTCAGTTTCAAAGCTTTAGCTAAAAAAAGAGCAGTAGTTCCAGTACCAGATGGCAAAAAAACTTGATACTCTTTGCCATCAAGTTGCTCAATAAGTTCCAATGCCAACTTCTCAATTCCGCAAAATGCCTCTTTTGTAGCTATACCCTCTTTTATATATAACTCATTCTCTCCAACTTCTAAACTATTATAACCCTCTATAATATCAGCTCCTAAATCTAGTGTCAATTTAAAATTACCTACTGGATTATCTTTTAAAAAACTAGGAATATGGTTTGCATAATATCTAAACTGTAAACCTAACAAATTAGAAAATTTAGCAAGTGAGTACATAGCATTAGACTGCACAGAGCCATAACTAACTATAGTTTCTAAATTTTTAGGTAAATTATCTATATACCAATCTATCTTTCTAGCTTTGTTACCGCTAAAATCTTGGCTTATTAAGTCATCTCTTTTGAGTAGAAAAGTTCTATCTCTAAATGTGTATTGCTCTATTGGAGTTGGGGTATTGAAGTTTAAATTCATTTTATTATAAGTGCAATAATATGTAGCAATTAGTGTAAATGGGCAGACACACAGGTCTGCACCCTACATTGAAGCTCTAATATCTATCGATACAGTTTAACTCTTCGTATGCTTTTATAACTCTATTTCGCATACTCTCTTCGCCGGCTCTTAGCCATTTTCTTGGGTCATAGTAGTTTTTGTTTGGCTTATCTTCGCCCTCTGGGTTACCAATTTGCCCTTGTAGGTAGTCATGATATTTAGATGCATAATTTTTAACACCATCCCAATATGCCCATTGAGTATCTGTATCGATATTCATCTTAATAGCACCATAGCTAATAGCTTCGCTAATCTCTTCTGGCTTGGAACCACTACCACCATGGAATACAAAGTTTACTGGCTTATTAGCATCTAAAGATAGCTTATCTTTAATATACTTTTGAGAATTATCTAAAATTTTTGGCTCTAATTGTACATTACCAGGTTTATAAACACCATGTACATTACCAAAAGATGCAGCTATTGTAAAGCGTGGGCTAATTTTACTAAGTCTGCTGTAAGCTTCAAAAACCTCTTCTGGCTGAGTATAAAGTGCAGCATTATCTACATTAGTATTATCTACACCATCCTCTTCTCCACCTGTAATTCCTAGCTCAATCTCTAGTGTCATACCTAGAGGGTCAAGCTGTTTTAAATACTCTTCGCAAGTAGATAGGTTCTCTTCTAAAGACTCTTCAGAGAGGTCAATCATATGCGAACTAAACAGTGGCTTACCTGTAGCTTCAAAATGCTCTTTACTAGCTTCTATAAGTCCATCTATCCAAGGTAAAAGCTTTCTTGCTGCGTGGTCTGTATGTAAAATTACAGGTACACCATAAGCTTCTGCCAAAGTGTGTACATGTTTAGCACCACTAATTGCACCAAGCACTGCCGCACTGTCAGCTTTTAAACCTTTTCCAGCATAAAAACTTGCACCACCATTACTAAACTGTATTATAATTGGGGAATTTACTTTAGAAGCAGCTTCTAAAACTGCATTTATAGAGTCTGTACCTACTACATTAACAGCAGGAATTGCAAAGTTGTTCTCCTTTGCAATTTCAAAAATCTTTTGAAGGTCATCTCCACTTACTACACCGGGTTTTACAAAGTCAGATATTTTTTGACTCACGCTTTATCCTTAAAGTTAAAGTTTATTTACTATTTTACTACGATTTTCGCTCTTTTCATCATTCTATCTACAACTTTTTTCTGTTTAAGTTGCATTTTAATTAAATTTTTAACTTTTGCAAATGGAACAACTTTACCATTTTTCTTAAATAGTTGCTTATTTGCATTGTAAGCTTTTTTTGCTTCTCTATTTGTTACTTTTACGCCTCTAATCTTTTTAGCCATCCAAGCATTTGCAATTACAAAGTCTCTCTCTTTTTTACTTAAACTTCTATATGCTGTTTTAATTACTAATTTATCTACTGCCAATCTCTTAACAATTTCTCTTTTATCTTTTGGTTTAAGCTGAGAATATTTAACCTTTCCGTGAGTTAAAACTTTTAAAAGATTATTAGCCTCTTTCTCTGTAATAGAGTAACCATTTACACTACCAATAACTTTAGCCGTAATTGTAGATGTTGTTAATGCCGCGATAACTGCAAAAGCAGTAATTATTTTTTTCATTAAGTCTCCTTATTTATTAATACTCTAATTATATACAAAATTTGTGAACAAATCGTAAATAATTTCTATTTGCTAGAATTATTATCTTCTAATTTAATAGTTGATGTAATTTTAGCGCTCTTTTTTTGATTCTCTATAGTATTTTTAATAGTTTTACTAAACTGCTCTTGTCTCATTCTAGCGATTATTCTATTTTTAACATCCTCAAAACTAGCAACGCCTGCTCGTTTTTTATCTTCTAAATAGATAATATGATAACCAAATTGAGTCTTAACAGGCTCTTTTGAAACTTCACCTTTTTTCATAGCAAATACTGCATCGCTAAATGGTTTTACCATCTGCCCTTTTCCAAAATAACCTAAATCTCCACCATTTCTACCAGATGGTCCTGTAGATTTCTCTTTTGCTAATTCAATAAACTTTTTCTTTAACGCATCGCCTTTAAGTTTACTAAGCTGTGCAATTATATCTTTTGCCTCTTTTTCAGTTTTAACTAAAATATGTCTAGCATGAACTTTAGCAGGAGTTACAAATTGCTCTTTATGGTCTTGATAATATTTATTAGCTTCAGAATCACTTATTAATGTTCTTTTATAAATCTTATCCATCCATACTTTAATCGCTAAATCTTTTTTGTAATTATTTAGTTTTTTTATATACTCTGGATCTTTTTCAATACCAGCTTTAGAAGCAATATCTACTAATAATTCTCTCTCTATTAATTTATTTAAAATCTGCTTTTGTTGTGCCTTTGACAACTTATCAAAACTCATATGTTGTGCTTTTAATATTGTATTAACATCACTTTTATTAATAGCTTTGCCATTAACAGTGGCTAAAACTTCAGCACCCATTAATGAAGTTGCAGCTAACATTGTTGATAAAACTGCACTTTTTATTAATTTCATTAACTCTCCTTAAACAATTCTTGAAAATTTTAATGATAGTATACTAATGTAATTTGTAATAATTCATTAATGTAGGTAAAAATGACAAAAAAAATAACAAAATATCCAAAACTAGCAAATAAGCAAGAGATAGAAGAGATAAAAAAGATTTTTTTAAAAAACTATCCAGACTCAGTAACCGAACTAAACTATAAAAACCTGTACGAACTGATAGTTTCAGTACTACTATCAGCTCAATGTACCGATAAACGGGTTAATATTATAACACCAGCACTATTTGCTAAGTACCCAAGCACAAAAGAGTTATCAAATGCCAATTTAGATGATGTCAAAGAGATTATAAAAAGTTGCTCTTTCTTTAATAATAAAGCAAAAAACTTAATAGCTCTAGCAAAAATGGTCGAAGAGGATTTTAACGGCGAAATACCACTGGAGCAAAAAGAGTTAGTAAAACTAGCCGGTGTAGGACAAAAAACTGCAAATGTTGTATTAATAGAGTACACAGGAGCAAACCTTATGGCAGTAGATACCCATGTATTTCGCGTTGCCCACCGCTTAGGCTTAAGCAAATCCACAACCGCCAAAGCCACCGAAGCCGACCTATCCAAAAAATTCAAAACCAACCTCCACCAACTACACCAAGCCATGGTACTTTTTGGACGCTACAAATGCAAAGCCATAAACCCAGAGTGTGAAGATTGTATTTTAAAAGAGTACTGCAAAAGTAAAGAGGGGTTTAAGGCTAAAGGGTAATTTTTATTTAAGTGTATTTATAACCTCTTTAACAACTTCATAAGTTCTCTCCACCGAATCTATCTCGACATACTCCCTAATCGAGTGCGGAAAGCGAATGTTTGGACCTATGGATGCCATTTTTATATTTGGGAGCTTTTGGCTTAAGAGTCCGCACTCTAAGCCAGCGTGGATTACTTTGGTTTGGCAATTTCCATATACTTTTTTTACGGCATTTTGTACCAAGCTTGTAAAGTCGTTTATCTCTGGGCTCCAGCTGGGGTATTTATCGTTTAGCTCTACTTTATAGCCTAATAATTCATATGCCTCTTTGGCTAATTTTGTAATATTTTCTAAGTCGTTATTGTTTAGGCTTCTGTAACTTATCTCTATATTTGCTTGATTTTGGTTTATATCGACTAAAGCTAAATTGCTACTACTTTGTACTACTTCGAACTCTTCGTTCACCTCTAGTACACCATTAGGCATATCTGATAGCTCTTCTGCATTAAAATTGCTAACTTCCACTAGTGGTACTTCTTTTACATTAACCAAATTGTTGCTCTCTAGCTTTTTATCGCTACAAACTACGGCTTTTGCATTTACTGGTATAGAGTTTATTCTCTCTCCACCTTTAAATGTTGCTACCTTACAGTCGTTACTTTTAATAAATTTTGCAAGTTCTACTATAGCATTTGGTATGTTTTTGTCTATATCTACGCCAGAGTGTCCACCGGGTAAACCACTTATATTTAGTTCATAAAAGTACCCATCGCATCTACTACTTTGCAACTCTTTTATTAGTTTTAAATCTACGCCACCTGCACAACCTATATATACTTCTTGTTCATCTTCGCTATCTAAGTTTAGCAAATATTTGCTCTTTATATCTAGCTCTAAATTTCCTGCACCTATTAAGCCTACCTCTTCATCATTAGTAAATAGAAATTCTGCTTCGATTCCCTCTTGAATTAACTGTAACATCATCGCTATTGCAATTCCATTATCTGCACCTAAGCTAGAGTTTTTGGCTTTTAATATATTGCCTTCAATAACTGGCTCTATTTTTGGAGCATCGCCTACGCATACCATATCGTAGTGTGCTTGTAAGCATATTTTGGGTTTATTAGAACTTACTAATATATTTTTTGCACTATCAACTTTTACCATATAATCATACTCTTTTGCTTTTGCAATTAAATATTCTTCCATTTTTTGGGTTTGAAAGCTACAGCGGGGTATTTGAGTGATTTCTAAAAAAATATCTATTATTTTGTTCATACATTCTCCATTTTATATATTTTTATATTATAATAGCTAAAAAGGATTTAAAATGAGTTATTATAAACTATTTGGATTTATATTTTTACTATACTCTTTAACCTATACGATTGGAGCTAGTTTTTAATATGGCAAAAGCAAAAAGAATGACATTTACAAAAAAAGATAAGGCACCAAGTGCAATATTTTTATATATTTTTTTAATACCAATGTTTGCTTCTACTATTGTATCTCTTGTTGCAGGTTCATACGCTTTAATGGTTTTAAAGTTAATAGCTTTTGCTATGCTTTATGGCTCTATCAATTTAATAAATCGCGGATTATTAGAAGAGTATAATTACAACAAAGCAAAAATAACTAAAGCACCAAAATATAAATTTAAAACACTAGGGGCTATTGGGCTTGGAGTTACTGCACTATTTTTAGCTATTATGATTGACCACTTAAATATAATAAACAGTATTGCCTTACCGATACTTGCAACTGCTGGAACTATTATGTATTATGGTAAAGACCCAAGTGTAGATAAATTACCAAACGAAAGTGGTGTTAATTACGACAAATTGTTAGCCGAACTATCAGAAGCAGAAGATAAGATAAAAGCAATCGAAAATACAAAAGATAGTATAGAAGATTTAGAGTTAAAAGATGCAATTAATAAAGCCACAATTAGGGCTAAAGATATTCTTAAAACTATAGAAGAAGACCCAAAAGATATAAGGGTCGCTAGAAAATTTATGGTTGTATATTTAGATGGCATTAAAGATGTGGTAGATAAGTATAACTCTATAGAAGGGCACAATTTAGACGATAGCTATCGTGTTAGATTAATAGAGCTTCTTAATGATGCCTCTAGCAGGTTTAACAAAGAGTTAGATAGGTTAAAATCTAATGATGTTTTCGATTTAGATGTACAGATAGATTCACTTAAACAACAATTAAAAAATTAGGAGATAATATGGAAACAAAAGTAAAAGAGTTAGTAGAAAAAACAGTAGAGAAAAAAGAGGCAACTCCCCCAGCAGTTTTACCAGAAGAAGAAAGTAAACTACAAGAGGCTATGAACGAAATAGATATTAACGATAGAAACTCTGTTATCTATTTTGGCTCAAAAGCTCAAGAGAAGTTAGACGATATATCTAACAAAATGTTAGAAGGCGTAAAAAATAAAGATACCGGCGTAACCGGGGATTTATTAAACAATATGGTAGCAACTATTAGAGGCTTTGATATCGACGAACTTAACCCAAACAAAAAGCTATCTTGGTGGCAAAAACTATTTGGAGCTACAAAACCATTAGCCAAATTTGTACAAAAATACGAAGAGGTAAAAGACCAAATAGATGATATTGCAAACAATTTAGAGAAGCATAAATCTAAATTAGTTACCGATGTTGTATCGCTAGATAAACTTTACGATGCTAACTTAGATTACTTTAGACAGTTAGAGTTATATATTCAAGCTGGAGAATTAAAGTTAAAAGAGTTAGAGGAAAAAGTAATTCCTCAATATGAAGAGAAAGCTAAAGATAACGATATGATGTCGGTTCAAGAGCTTAAAGAGATTCGTGGATTTAGAGACGACTTAGAGCGAAGAATTTACGATTTAAAACTCTCTCGTCAAGTTGCAATGCAAGCACTGCCAAGTATTAGACTTATTCAGGAGAATGATAAATCTTTAATTAACAAAATAGGCTCTACTCTTGTAAATACAGTACCATTATGGAGAAACCAATTAGCACAAACTGTTACAATTTTTAGAAGCCACGAAGCAGCAAATGCAATAAAGCAAGCTAACGATTTAACAAATGATTTACTAGAAGCAAATGCCGAAGGCTTAAGAGAGGCAAATGCAGAGGTTCGTAAACAAATGGAGCGTGGAGTATTTGATATCGAGAGTATTAAAAAGGCAAACAATACACTTATAGAGACACTAAACGATTCTATTAGAATTACACAAGAGGGTAAAAAAGCAAGAGCAGAAGCAGAAGTTGAGCTAGCAAATACTGAAAAAGCTCTAAAAGAGGCGCTAATTGCAACCAAAGCTAAACAAGAACAAATTGCAAAAGAGCCAACAACTAAAGCTGTAGAGGAAAAGTAATGGGACTATTTGGCTGGCTATTTGGACAATTTATTGATGTAATAGAGTGGAAAGACAATACACAAGATACAATAGTATGGCGTTATCCAAGAGGCGATAGCGAAATAAAATATGGTGCAAAACTTACAGTAAGAGAGTCGCAAATTGCTGTTTTTGTAGATAAAGGTGAAATTGCCGATGTATTAACTCCCGGAATATATGAACTAGAGACAGACAATTTACCAATTTTAACAGATTTAAAACATTGGGACCATGGTTTTGAATCACCATTTAAAGCAGAAGTTTACTTTATTAACACTAAGCGATTTTCACAAAAATGGGGAACTAAAAATCCAATTTTATTAAGAGATACAGAGTTTGATATTGTCCGCCTTAGAGCATTTGGAAGTTATGAATTTAAGGTTAAAGAACCAAAAACATTCCTAAGAGAAGTTGTAGGAACAGATGGGCACTTTACAGTAGATGAAGTAGATACACAGCTTACAAATCTAATTTTAGCAAAACTGCCAACAATTTTAGCCGAACATGAAAAGTCTGTTTTGGATATGGCTAGAGATTACGAAAAATTTGGTAACTTCTTAAAAGAGCAACTACAGCCAGAATTTGAAAAATATGGCTTAGAATTAGATAAATTATTAGTAGAAAATATATCACTGCCACAAGAGGTAGAAGAGGCGATAGATAAGCGAACCTCAAGAGAAGTTACTGGCGACCTGAACGAAAATTTGAAATACCAGAGTGCTGAAGGACTTAGCAAAGGTGGAACAGCTAGCGAAATGGCATCTATTGGAGCTGGTATGGCTATGGCTAACGAAATTAGCAAAAGTTTTAACAGCAATAGTGCTACTACACCACCGAAAGTACCTACTGTTAAGCCATTTTATATAGTAAAGAATGGTAAAGCAGATGGACCACACGATTTAGAAGTAATAAAAGATATGATTGCTACAGGGAAGCTAAAAGAGAGTAGCTATATTTGGCAAGAGGGTTTAGAAGGTTGGGTAGAGGCTAAAAATCTTTTATCAGATTTCTTTAATACAACTCCACCACCGGTACCAAATGCATAATGAAATTTAGTGCCCTACCCTTTAAGTGCCCATCTTGCGGTAGCTTTATGGTGCATAAAATTAATAGTTTTAATTTAGTATGCACAAGTTGTAAAACTACGAAAGCTATAGATGCAACAGTTTATACAAGAGCAAAAAGCTCTATTTATAATGCCCAAAACATACCAGCTAGTAGTGAAATAAAAGTCGTAGATTGCCCAGGATGTGGTGCAGATATAGAGTTTAAAAAGCAGCAAATATCTACATCTTGCCCATACTGCGAAACACCATTAGTTACTCAACCAATTAATGGTATTAAACCCTACTCTATTTTGCCATTTAGCATAGATACAGAAACGGCAAAAAAAACATTTAAAAACTGGCTAGGTAGTCTATTTTTTGCACCAAATAGTTTAAAAAAGCTCTTAGATTTTGAGCATAAATTTAGACCAATATATTTACCATATTATAGTTTTGATAGTAAAACATTTACAAACTATAGTGGAGAACGAGGAGATGCCTACTATGTAGAAGTTCAAAGAGAAGTCTATATAGATGGTAAACCCCAAATTGTAACAGAATTGGAAAGACATATAAACTGGAACTATGTTTCAGGTTCTACAAATAGAGATTTTTATGATGTTTTGATAAATTCAAAATCTGATTTACCAGATATTGTTAAACAAGTCTCCAATTTTGACTTAAATAGATTAATGTTATACAATCCCGCATTTTTAAGTGGTTTTGATAGTTTTGAGTATAATAAAGAGTTAGAAAATTGCTATCAAGAGGCAAAAGAGTATATGAATTCTGTTATACATAACGATGTTTTGTACAGTATTGGAGGAGATGAACAGAGAGTTCACTCTATAAATACACAATACAATAAAGAGATGTTTGAAGTTACCATGCTACCAGTATGGATAAGTAGTTTTGATTACAATTCTAAACAATACAACATTGCAATAAATGGAGTAACCGGCGAAATATTTGGAGAAAGACCATATAGTTACACTAAGATATTTATAACTATATTAATAGTAGCTATAGTTATTTTAGGACTTTTTTATCTAAATAATAACTACAATACACATGAAGTTACAAACTATATTCATACTTATTAACTGATGTTACGCACTTCATACAACATTTAATATTATTGCACACCATCAGTTATTTAGAAAAGTAACATAAAATATTTTTTTACATTGCTATTAAGTTAAGAGTTTTAACTCCATAAAATGTATAAAGCTTAAAGCTAGCCACTGCGTCATTCCCGTGGAAACGGGAATCCAAGGTTTAAATTGCCAAAAAAATTAAGGGCACCTCTAATAATAGGTAATACCCACAATGGGCAATGCAAATGTAAGATTGTGCAAGAGATTTATGAATCCTAGCTGAAGCTAAGATGACTTAAATATCTTGTGCAAGATTGCGTTTGCATTGCCCACCCTTCGGGCATCTCTAGCTTTCCTCTATGCGTCGTTACTCTTTCTTGAATTAGCCCAGCTAGTACTACGAAAGAGTGCCTAGCCTAGAGAAAAGCTAGAGATGTTGTGGGTATCACCTATTTTTAGAGGTGCCCTT
>WFYP01000077.1 GCA_015490055.1 Nitratifractor sp. | reverse complement strand
TGACTTATTTATCGCCTGCAACCCAAAACGGCTCATATCGGTTAAAATTCGGGTGATTTTTTGGGTATTCTGCGGCGCGCGCCAGCATATTTGTTGTTTTTTTTGATAGGAGCATCATTTTTTCTGACAAGCAAAAAAAGGGGATTGTTTTACTACAGGTCTTTAAGGAAGCAAGATTGATTCCGCCTTTGGTGGAATCGCTATCGAGCGAAGCGGGTGTTCTCTTCCGTATTGTTTTTGCTCTTTTTTTTCTTCAACACAACAACCATCATCATCATCAAAAAAAGTGACAAAAAAGTGTTATATAAGAAGACCGAGAAAAAGGAGGTGAGATACGTTTTTACGTTGTTGTTTAAAAGAGTTTAAAAGAGTTTAAAAGAGTTTAGGGCGAAAAGGTTGGCGTCTGTATGCTGAGTTACAGAGAGATAGTGAGAGTTTTTGCCTACCTTAGTGAGAGTTTTTGCCTACTTCACTACGAGAAAATGCCTACCTTAGTGAGAGTTTTTGCCTACCTTAGTGAGAGACGAAACTTGACATTAATTCTACTTGTATTATATAATATTTTTAAAAGGATGTGAGTTTGTGGGTAAATTAGTTAGGAATATGAAGAAAAAGAAAGTTATAATACTTGGAAAGCCGAGCGGAGCGATAGCTATTGTTGGCGATATGAATGCGTTACAAAGGAAATTTTATAATGTTTTCTTGTATGTGGCAAAGGAAAATCTTAAAAAAGACGTGAATAAAGATTATTATAGCATTCATTTAATTGATATTATAAATATTCTTGAGCTTGAAAAACCTAATAAACAACGGCTTAAACAAATGATTAAAGACTTAGTTGATATAAAGATAGAGTATAACTATCTAAGAAAAGATGGAGAAACTTGGGGAATTTCGAGCGTTCTCAATGATGTAAAAGTAGATTTTGATGATATAACCGGTAAAACAGTAATCAGCTACGCTATACCGAGAGTTGTTAGAAAAGCAATGATAAATAAAAATGGTATGTTTGCAAAAATAGACTTAATTGTAGTTAAAGGACTAAAGAGTAAATACGCTATTTTACTTTATGAGCTGATAAAAGATTATGATAAAGTTCAAGTTCCTATATTATCTATGCAAGATTTTAGAAAAATGTTTGGAGTTGAAGATAAATATTCGAGAATGCCTGATTTAAGAAAGTATGTATTAGACCCCGCTTGCGAAGAGATAAATAATAATCCTAATATAGATTTTACGGTGTCTTATAAACTAATAAAAGACGGTAAAGTTTATACCCATATAAAATTCCACGTTAAACCCAAGCCTGCTAAACTAAAACTCGACCAACAAAAGGATAAGATAATAACCCAAGAAGTTAAAGAAAATCCCGACCTTTCGGTTCTTCTTGCTCTTATTCCTGAAGAATACAGAGCAAAGAAAAACCTTATTACCGTTGTCCTCGGCGGATTGGAAGAGAAAGGTAAGGAATATACACAGGCGCAAATAGAATACACAAACAAAAACGCCAAGAAAAACTATATTGCTTTCTTAAAAAAGGCTATTGAAAGCGACTATGCGTGTGTTGAGCAGATTGAGATTGAAGAGATGCCCATAGAGGAAGAGGATATTGTTGAGAGTTTAAACGAGAAATATGCAGGCAGGTCGTTTTACAGGAACGGAACCATTTATCGCATTATTGAGTTTATGGAAAGAGACGATAAAATCGTTTTAATAGCCGAGAAACCTGACGGAAAGAAAGTTATTATAGCCAATAAGAGCGATAATATAACAAGCGAGTTTGTAGAACACGCTCTTGGATTGATGGAAGAGTAATGGTATGGTTATATCTGTCAGTAGTATAGTGATATTAAAACAGTTGTAAAAGCGCTGGTAGTGTATTTTAGTATTGCGGATAATATTGAAAAGTTTTGTTATGAGATTTAGGAGGTAAAATGAGAACCATTGAGGAGGCTATCGAATTTATAGAATCTTTACCCAAAGAAGATTTCTACAAACTGAGGGATTGGATGCTTGAGAGAGATTGGGAGAAATGGGATAGAGAAATTGAAGAGGATAGTAAGAACGGAAAGCTTAATTTTCTAATTAAACAAGCCTTAGATGAGAAAAGACAGGGTTTTTTAGAGGATGTATGAAACATAAAACTACGCGGGAATTTAGGAGATTGTATAATGACCTCCCACAAAAGGTAAAGGAATTGGCAGATAAAAGTTTTAGGCTTTTGAAACAAAACCCCACACATCCTTCTCTTAGGTTTAAAAAAATCGGTAAAGTATGGAGTATTAGAGTAGGAGCCGTATATAGAGCTTTGGCGCTCAAAGATGAAGACGGCTTTATTTGGTTTTGGATTGGAACACACGAAGA
>WFYP01000076.1 GCA_015490055.1 Nitratifractor sp. | reverse complement strand
GATATTGCATAAACTTCTGGAATAAAATTTTCTAATTCTAATTCGTCTATTTTTTCTTGATTTTTATCTCTTACAACAATTCTTCTATTATCTTCGCTTAATCTATGAATAAGTTCTTTAGTTGTGTGATTATATCCTAATATAATAACGAAATGCTCTTTTAAATTTTTGATTTTTTTATTAAATTTAGCAATTTTTAATTCTGATATTAATTTTTTATCTTGTATTAACGTTACTAGGGCTCCAATGGCATAAAACCAACCTATTACAGATATGTAAATTGAAAATAGTACCCAAAGCCTTTGTGCATATGTAAATTCATATGGTATCTCGCCAAAACCTATTGTAGATGCCATATAGGTAACAAAATAAAAAGCATCTAAAAAGTTTAAATGGTAAATATGACCATTGTTATCCATACCTGGAATTAAGACAAGTCCTAAAATAGATATGGAAAATGTAATAACAATTACTAAAAGTGGTGTCCGCATACGGCGGATTATAATCCATAATATATTACTAGAGTGCATATATTATCTTTTAGATTTTAAAGTATCGCCCATAAATAGAATTACAGAAACAATGTTTGCTAAAAGTGCCCCACTTGCTAAAGATACTATAATTTGAGCACTACTCGCAATTCCATGATTTGCAACATATAGAGATACTGCCCAAACTATAGCAGAAGCAATAAGTTGGATATCAGCAACTAAACTTGTAGCAAGTAGTACAGAGCCTAATTGTGTTTTATCTCCAAGTTTAAGAATTGTAGCAATAAAGTTTACAACTATTGCTGCAAATAGTTCGTAGGGGCTGTGGTGTGCAAAATTGTTTATATCTCCATATACAAAGCCAAAGTTTAGCGTCATTGCAAGTATAATAAAAAAACCAGAGATTACCTTCTGTGCATTCATGTCAATCCTATGTAAAAAATTATAATAATTATATCTCATTTTTAAATAATTACAACTTTAATCGCAATATTAGCTATATTTTTGCATAAAAGTATGTATAATAAGGTAAATTTTTAATAACTGAAGTTAAAAAGGTTTAATTATGACAGAGATGGATAGAGAGATTATAGGGCATATGGCTAATCCTAATAACTATGGACGAATGGAAGATGCCGATAGTATAGGTATTGGAGAGAATCCACTAAATGGAGAGAAGGTAATTATCTATATAAATGTATCAAAAAAAGATGACAGTTTGCATATAGATGATATCAAGTTTGAAGCAATCGCTTGTATGACAACAGTAGTTGCAGGCTCAATAATTACTAATGAAGCGAAAGATGTAAATTTTGAGACAGCCGAAGAGCTTATAGCCGTTACTTTAGGAATGCTAGAGAATGTTCCCCCAGAAGAGGCAGCTTGCTCAGAGATGGTGGCAGTTGCACTAAAGGCAGCTATGGATGGCTATAAATTAAGTCAAGAGAGTGGTGAAAAACAGACAGTAATTTATAAGATAGAGCAGAGTTGTTCGCCAGAGCAAGAGTTTAGTGCAGTAGATAAAAAGGATAATTAAATGAAAGAGTTACTAATAAAAACACACGAAGCGTGGTTAGTTACACTTATGGCTTCTTTTATGAGCAAAGATGTAGAGAGTAAAAGAGTATTAAACGACTTTAGCGATATTCTATTTCGTCACTTTACTTGGATAGAGAAAGCTTTAATAGAAGATGGCATAGAATACGATTATAATAGAGATACTCTGCCAATAAAAGTAGATAATTTAAAAGTAATTGTTACAAATATTATAGATAGATTAAACACTTTAGAGTTAATGTTGCCACTAGTAAATAGAGATGCATTAAAGTTTAGACTTCAAACAGATTGGGAGTATATGAAATATGCTCTAGGCAATGTTGAAGATGAAGAGGTAACAGCATTTGATGCAAATAGAGAGTATAAAGATTATAACTTAACAAAAGAGGCAACAGATGCTTTAACACTATTTTTATTCGAAGAGAGTTATAAAGAGTACGAACTTATTATGATATACAACTACTTAAAAGCTCACTCTAATAATGATTACTTAAATAAAATCTTCCAAATTTTAATAGATGAGAGCTTTTTTCATCTGAAAAGTTTTGCGGAGATGATGGCAATTATGGGTATTTTGGGAGTGCCTAGAGTTATACATAAATCACTATATCAAGTAGAAGATGTTACACAATTTTTAAAAGATGGAATCGACGAAGAGTTAGCAGCAAAAGAGCAGTGCAAAGAGCTATCTGATGCGGTTGCAAAAGATAGCGACGAGCTTGCTAAATTCTTTGACTTTATTAATTACCAAGAGAATTACCATATAGAGTTAATGAACGATGCATTAAAACACTATGAGGCTAATAAATAATGAAGAGGCACTATAGCTCTGCAATTTCATCCGCTTTTGGAAAGTTCGCTTCTAAAGAGTTCTCGCCAAAAGTTCAGAGTTTTATAAACATTTCGTATGTTAAACTGATGGGCTTAGATATGAGCAACTTTGAGCCGGCAGACTCTTATAAA
The DNA here is from genome assembly GCA_015490055.1 of Nitratifractor sp. GTDB lineage: Bacteria > Campylobacterota > Campylobacteria > Campylobacterales > Sulfurovaceae > JAADEQ01. Next base: position 6,751 of record WFYP01000076.1, on the reverse strand, counting down.
TCGCTAACAAAACTTTTTACAAGAAGTTTAAAAAAAGAGCCAAATATAGATGCTCGAACAACAAGTGTAATATCACCTTGCGACGCCCAAATAGTGGCATTTGGAAAAATAGAGAATGGCTTAGCTTATCAAATTAAGGGTATGGAGTATAATACTAGCGAGTTAATTGGCAATGAAAATAGTGACAGTTTAGAGTTATTAGAGGGTGGAGAGTATATAAACTTTTACTTATCTCCAAAAGATTACCACCGTTACCATATGCCATTTGATGTTAAAGTGTTGAGTGCTCTGCATATTCCAGGTAAGCTCTATCCTGTAAATATGCCACTACTGAAAAATAAGAAAAATCTATATATAGAGAATGAAAGAGTAGTAATAGAGGTTTTAGATAGATTTAATCATAAACACTTTATAGTTTTAGTTGGTGCTTTAAATGTTGGTAAAATGGTTGTAACTTTTGAAGATGCTATAAAGACTAACGAAAATGGTAACAATAGAGCTTATTACAGGTACGAAGAGCCAAAAAGTTTAAAAAAGGGTGAACTCTTTGGCTGGTTCGAGATGGGCTCTACTATTGTTATTTTAAGTCAAAAAGATGCTATAAAATGGAGTGTAGAGTTAAATCAAAAAGTCTCATTTGCAGATGTAATAGGAGAGTTAAATGAATATTAGAGAGATAGATGAATTTTCTCAAATACGCACAAAAGCTAGAGCATATCTTTGCTATATGTTAAGCAGGTCTGTACCAAACAGAGTGCCATCTATTTCACTTAGAGATATTAAAATAGGACTTAAAAGCATTGCTAAAACTCTGAAAAATGCAGATGCACTTTATGTATTAGATGCAGATGGCAAACAGTTAATTAATACAATCAGTATGGACCCAAAATATGCAAGAAAAGGGCAGGGCGAGAGTAGAAGTGCAAGAGCTTATTACTACAAAGTTATAAGAGATAAAAAATGTGTACTTACCGACCCATATCCATCTATAAAGAGTAACAATTTGGTAGTTACTGTAGCATACCCAATCTATAACGATAAAGATGAGTTGGTATATATTGTATGTGTAGATATAGCTTTAAATAATATACTAAAAATGGTTAATCCATCTTCTGTAGATGCTTTTGCAGGTAGGGTTACAAAGTATGTTTATGCAGCTTTCTCTTTAGCTCTACTTTTTGTGGCACTACTTCTATTTGTAAAGGGTGTTGTCAGCTTTACAAGTATGGGAATACATATAGAAGCAATCGATATAAAAAATGTTTTTGAATCAACCATTTTATTAACACTTTCACTCGCAATTTTCGATTTAGTCAAAGCAATATTCGAAGAGGAAGTTTTAGGTGAACATAAAAAACGCCACGAAGGTGATATTCATAAAACAATGGTTAAATTTTTAGGCTCTATTATTATAGCTTTGGCAATAGAGTCATTAATGCTGGTATTTAAATTTGCACTTACAGATTCTAGTAAACTTGTATATGCAGGTGGCTTAATTTTAGCTATTACTGCACTTTTAATAGGGCTATCAATATATATTAAATCTTTAAATGCAGGTAAACGATAGTGCTAGCAATATTCGATATGGATGGTACACTTGTAGATAGCTCTGTAACTTTGGCTAATGCTATAAATTATGTTAGAGGCAAATTAGGGCTTAAACCCTTAGATGGGCAAATTATATTAGAGCAGATAGCTAACCCAGAGTGTAATTTAGCAAAATTCTTTTACGAAACAGATGAGATAACAGATAAACACGAAGAGTGGTTTAAAGAGTATTATAGTCAAAACCACGATAAAGAGTTAGTATTGTTTAAAGATGTTGATAAAATGCTTCAAAGCTTAAAAAGTAAGGGAATTAAAATAGCTCTTGCAACAAATGCATATAGAGACTCTACTATGGAAGCACTAAAACATTTAAATATAGAGAACTATTTTGATGATATAATATGCTATGACGAAGTAGAAAATGGCAAACCAGCACCTGATATGCTTTTAGCTCTGCTAAATAGAAACAGTGCTAAAAGAGCTATCTTTATAGGAGATAGCGACAGAGATATGTTAGCAGCAAAAGCAGCTAATTTAGAGTTTTTGCGTGTAGCATTAGGAACTAAAGATAAAAATTCTATTACAAAAGCAGAGATTTTAGAGAAAACAATAGTAGATTTTTTGTATAATAACGATAATTTAATAAAAGGTTAAATAATATGTTTGAAAGTAGTGAAAGAGCTTTTAAAGAGGCATCTAAATATATTCCAGGTGGTGTAGATTCGCCAGTTCGTGCATTTGGTAGCGTTGGTGGTGTACCGCCATTTATCGAAAGAGGTGAGGGGGCTTATCTTTTCGATATAGATGGAGATAAATATATAGATTATGTTCAAAGTTGGGGTCCACTGATTTTTGGACATTGCGACAAAGATATAGAAAATGCAGTAATCGAAACTGCTAAAAAAGGCTTAAGCTTTGGTGCACCTACACAACTTGAAACAGAGCTTGCAAAAGAGATAGTAACACTTTTTGATACAATAGATAAGGTGCGTTTTGTAAGTTCTGGTACCGAAGCCGTTATGAGTGCATTGCGTTTAGCTCGTGGTTTTACTGGTAAAAACGATATTGTAAAATTTGCAGGTTGCTACCATGGACATAGCGACTCTTTGCTTGTTCAAGCTGGAAGTGGTGCAGTAACATTTGGTAGCCCAAGTAGTCCAGGAGTGCCAGCAGATTTAACAAAACACACTCTATTAGCAACTTATAACGATTTAGAGAGTGTTAAAAAGTGTTTCGAAGAGAGTGATGATATAGCTTGTATAATTATCGAGCCAATCGCAGGAAATATGGGGCTAGTACCAGCTGACGAAAAGTTTTTAGAAGGCTTAAAAGAGCTTTGCGAACAAAACGGAGCATTGTTAATTTTCGATGAGGTTATGAGTGGCTTTAGAGCAAGCTTAACAGGGGCACAAGGTATTACACAAGTTAAGCCAGACTTAGTAACTTTGGGTAAAGTTATAGGTGGTGGTATGCCAGTTGGTGCATTTGGTGGTAGAGCTGATATAATGGCTAAACTCTCTCCGGAAGGTCCAGTTTACCAAGCAGGAACACTTAGCGGAAATCCAGTCGCAATGGCAGCAGGACTTGCAAGTTTAAGAAAATTAAAGCACAACCCAGCACTATATGTAGATTTAGGTAAAAAAGCCAAAAGATTAATGAAAGGCTTTAAAGCTGCAGCCGAAGCTGAAGAGATACCGTTAGTAACAGAGGTTCGTGGCTCTATGTTTGGCTTTTTCTTTAACGATAAAGAGGTAAAAAACTTTGACGACGCACAAGCTAGCGATACAGAAACTTTTGCAAAATTCCATATCAGTATGCTTAAAAAAGGCATATATTTAGCTTGCTCTGCATACGAAACAGGCTTTATAAGCACAGCAATTACAGATGATATGATAGAAGAGACAATAATAGCAGCATACGAAGCTATGCGTGAAATAAGAGATTAGCATATGCAAGAAGAAGAACCAAAATTAAAAAAAGTAGTAGAAGCTGCTGATGGCTTGAGCCTTGGTATATCTATAGTTGTGGCTGTACTTTTAGGTGTAGCCATTGGCTATGGACTTCGTAAACTATTTGGTTATGAGTGGCTATTTTGGCTAGGAGTATTTTGGGGTATTGGTGCAGCAATTTTAAATGTCTATAAAGCTTATAAAAAACAGAAAAAATCACTAGACGAATTAGCAAATGACCCTAAATACGCAAGAAGAAAGTACGACGCAAGCGACGAGGATGATTTTTAGTGCTGTTTGCTAGATTGACACTTCTTTACATATCTGCACTATTGATTGGTGGTGGTCTAATATTTATATTCGCCTCTAAAAGTGCTCTATATAGCTTTATAGTGGCTTTTATTACTTCCTCTTTGGTTGTGCTAGCATCGTTTAAAAACTATAAAAATATGGTTGATAAAAGGCTAGCAAATGCATCTGGCGAAGAGTTCGACGATAGAGATGAACTAGATAAAATAGAAGACCCATATAATCTATATGACGAAATGCAAGCAAATGATGAAGATAAAAGTTTTAAAGATATAATTAAAGAAGAAAAACAGAGATTAAAAGAGCAAAAAAGACCATTAAAACAGAGCATATCAGATAGTGCAAGAGCATTTAACTATATAAGATTAATCGCATATGCTATATTAGTTACAGGTTTTTTTATGCTCTTAAAGAGTAAAAATCTAAATATGGCATTCTATTTAGCTACACTAATTTTGCCAAATATTATAGCGATTGTTTTTTTAATGAATTTTAATGCAGGAAAGTATATTGAAAAAAATTAAACCAGGATATATAATACTTTTAGTAATTGGCTTATTTATAGCCTACAAATATTTTTTTGACAACTCAAAAGAGATAAACTTCTACACCCAAGAGGTAGATAAAACCCTAACCGACCTAAAACACCAAGACTACTTTGCCCTACAAAACAAGCTATCAAACAACTTAAAAAAAAGCGTATCGATAGACGACATAAAACACTACACAGATAGTATAAATTTAGGCAGAGAGTACAAATTTGTATTATCAGATTACAACAAAAAAGATAACAAAGTAGTAGTATCAGGAACTCTAATATACAAAAACAGCGAAAAACCTCTACAAATTACCTATAAAGACAACAATGGCACTCTCCTAATAGAGTCTCAAAAAATAGGGGCTAGCTTGTTAAAGCCTAAGAGTGTTAAATTTCCTATAAACCCAAAAAGCTTTTAACCTTTAGCATATCTTCGAATGCCTCTTTTTTGGCGGAGGGATTTCTTAGTAGGTAGCTTGGGTGGTATGTTGGGATTATGGTGTAATCTTTTTGCTCTAGCAGGTGTCCTCTGATTTTGCTAATTGGGGTGTCGTCGTTGCTTAGGTAGTGGTAGGCGGTTGCTCCTAGGGCTACTATTAGTTTGGGTTTTACTAGCTCTATCTGTTTTATCAGGTATGGTCTGCAAGTTAGTGCCTCTTTTGGGTTTGGTGCTCTGTTCTGTGGGGGGCGGCATTTTACTATGTTGGCGATATATACACTCTCTCTTGGTATGTGGAGTACGTTTTCTATCATTTTTGTTAATAGCTCGCCAGCTCTGCCTACAAATGGTTTACCGGTAGTATCTTCATTTGCTCCTGGTCCTTCGCCTACAAACATTAATTCTGCATTTGTGTTACCTTCTCCAAATACTACATTTTGTCTTGTTTTGCTAAGTTCGCATAGGTGACAATTTAGGGTTATTTCTCTTAAGCCCTCTATTGTGTTTGGTAGGCTTACTTGCTCTTCTTCAAACTCTTTTAGTGGCTCTATATATTTAACCCCTAACTCTTTTTCGATAAGTAGTTTTTTTAACATTAATGCGTTGTATAGGTTTTTCATTATCTCTCTTTTACTCTGTAAACTATTGCATACATTAGTGGTATGTAAATAAGGTTTAAAACAGTTGCCCAAGCTACACCAAAGCCTAAAGATATAGCCATTGGCTGAATTATCAAAGCTTGCCCACTAGCAAAGAAAATTAGAGAAGATAGCCCAAGTACTGTAGTTACAGATGTAAGCATAATTGGTCTAAGTCTTGTTACTGCTTTATCTACTATTTCAGAAATATTCTTTGAACCTCTAATAAAATCTAGCATAATAATTGCATCGTTTACAACAACTCCAGCTAAACCTACAAGCCCCATAATACCTGGTAAAGTCATATTAATACCCATAAGTTTTGTTCCTACATATGCACCAAGTATTGAGAGTGGTATTACACTTACTGTAATAAGTGGTAGAATTAATGAGTTAAACATTAAAACAAGCGAGATAAATATTAAAAATAGTGCAATAATAGCAGCTTGCATCATCTCTATTTTTACCTGTTTTGTTGCTTTCTCTTCGCCTTTTATTATAAATTCGTATCCCTCTTTTTTTAGCTTATTAATTACTGGTTTAACCTTTTGCATAACTTCAGAAGCAGTAATTTTGCCTTTTATTGTTTGTGCTGTAACACTCCATACCTTTTTACCATCATCTTTATATACTACAAGTGGGCTCTTTTTATATATAAAATCTACTATATCTTTAAGTGCTACTTTCTCTTTGCCATCTGGTGTGTAGATGTATGTATTTTTTAAGTTATAATTGTTATCTTTATTAGCATCTTGCAATGTTACTCTTATTATTCCTATTGAGCCAAGCATTTTTCCATATTCAGCCTCTAAAAACATTCCTCTTAATGTAGTAATTAGATAACTCTCGTTAAATCCTAATTTTTGACCATAGCTATTTATTTTTAATTTTAACTCTTCGGGACCATTTTGTCTGTTTGACATTACATCTTTTAAGCCATCTATTTTTAAAAGAGTATTTTTTATTTTATTAATTGCTTTATCTACATTTTGTCCATCTTTCTCTATAACCTCAATATCTACATCATTTGCAACTATTCCTGTTTGTGGTACAAAAACAGATAAATCATAATATACTGGTTTACCATTTTTATCTTTTAAATTTTCTATCTTCTTCAATTTTTTTTGAATCTGTTTTAATATAGTAAAAGCATCTTTTTGCCTTGTCATATTAGAGTTATCATACTCTATAGATAGATAAGGGTTTATATATTTATCAAAAAAGTTTTGAGGAGCTCTCTCTTTCAAATTTACAAAAATATGGAAAAGGTGTTCTCCACTTTCAAAAGATTGGTCTGGCAAGAATCTTATGCCAGCCATAGATGTAATGG
>WFYP01000075.1 GCA_015490055.1 Nitratifractor sp. | reverse complement strand
TAATTTTTATTCATTCTGAATTATATCTTAATTTATTTCAAAAATAAATATTTTTTACAAAAAAAGATAAATGTAATTTAATTACAATTTTGTAAAAAAAATACAAATTTGTAAAAATTTAAGTTTTAATTAATTTAACTTAGTTTATAATTCTCTCATGCAAGACAGGAAAACATCTAAAAAATTCTTGTTTTGTATGTGTTCAATAACAACTAATTGTTAAGTTAAAAAGCTTAAAAAAGATTTCTGAAAAAAAGAAAAAAGTTAGGTTTTCAAAATTTAGGTGGCACACTATATTGTGGGAGCCACCTAAATTTTGAAAACCTACTTTTTTGCTCAAAAAAATTTTTAATAAATTGATTTTATCAAGTGCCTTTAAGGGTGCTTGTAGAGTTAAATTTTAGGAGTATTTATGACTGAGACAAAAACAGGATTTTGGAAAAGTCTTTTTAGATTTCTTTTTAGAAAAAAAGATGTAAGTAGAGTTGATTTGGCTGATGTTGATTATGGATATGAAGAAGCAATAGATTTTCATGATTCCACAATCAACAAGTTGAAGAGTTAAATCACTCTCTAATCCAACCATGAGAAGAAAGTAGTTTTATCCTCTTCTCATAATGTTCACCTTTTAGATATTTAGAAGAAACTACCATGAGTATAGGTGTATGAGTAATATAAGAAAAAATCTTATTTTCTCTATAAATCACATCTGCTATGTAGTATTCTTCATTATCTAACATAATGGCTTCACCAACTCTTGGTACAGACAAACATCTAATATATGTACTTTCTATGGCTTTATCGTTCATATAGATGGAGACTTCAATTTTCATAATTTCCCTTTAGATTTTAATAAAAGCATATTTTACAATAAATAGCTTTTATTAGGGTCTATCCCTACAAAGAAAATTTTAAGGAGTCAAAATGGCACAGACAGACAACAAACCAGCAACCGAAGAGCAGAACAAAGCAAAAAATGGCGTAAAATACGAAGTTACTAAAAACCCACTTGAAGAGAAGTTTCAAAACTTACACTTTAAAAAAGAAACCGAAGAAAAAATCAAACAGGTTTCTCACTTAAGCCCATTTATGAAGATTTTGATTGTTACAACTATGACAAAATTCTACAATCAGCACATTTGGGACGGTAAGGGCGAACAGCCTAAGTCTATTAATTTTAAGAGATACACAGAAGTTCTTAGCCATCTTAATCTTACAGAAGAGCAAGAAAAAGATTTGCAGTTTGAGTATAAGCACAAAGACAAGCTTTTTCAAAATCAATCCGATGACCTTATTGGTTTGTTTAAATTTATTCTTCCTAAAGATATGAATGAATATGACACAGAACAAAGAACTTTAACACTTGTTGAGACTGTTAACGCTTCGTTCTTTAAGACCTTTGGTACTAGAACAAACTATACACAAAGCTCTATGAAAGCAGGGGATTTAAGTATGATTGGTGATTTTAACGCTCAAAAGTTAGGAGTTAACCCTAGAGATAGCATTAAAAAACTGCGTGAAAACAATCCAAATGCTATTAATGAGATGTTTAAGTTTCTCTTAGCAACTCAAAAAGAGCATAACAAAAACGGTAGTTAATCATGGAAGAGTTTGAAATTCCAAAGAGTAGAAAAGAGTTTAACTCTCTCTCTTTAGAAGAACAACAGCTTATTACATACTTGTTTAGCAAAAGAGCTATAGAGGTTACCCAAGAGCTACAATTGTTTACTTTTAGTATGTCGCTTTTTTATTCTTCTCCTTTCGATAAGGAGAGAATAGATGACGTTTTTAGAGTGCTTTCTTATACTCCTATGTCAGCTATGTTCTTAGGAGTAAGAGAGGAGTATGACAAGGCTCTAGCCCTTGCACATACTAAAATAAAAGCTATACGCTTTGCTACGGCTCTTTTAGGAGCCTCTGCACTAGCTATTTTTAGTGGTGCAATAGATATAGCTAAATTAATGGGAGGCTAAGATGGCAGTAAGAGGTGTAAAAAAAACTTGGTCTTCTTTTGTAAGAGCTAGAAAAATAGCAAATGCAAAAAGGAAAAAAGAGGCAGTAGATGGTAATGTAAATCGCCTGACTGCCTCTGATGAAATTGAGCAAGAGTATGGCTATAGAGGTGGAACATCTTATCATAAGGATTTGATTAACCGATTGAAAACAATGAAAGAGGTAAGCTCCCCAGGTGCGACTAATAGAGTTGCCAATGTGGCTATATACTTTGCTTGGGGCATAAAGATTATCTCTATCTTAATCACTTATGGAGCATTGTGGTACATTTGGGAGAACTCTATCTCTCAAAACTGGGACGTTCCTACATGGATAATTATGCCCCTTATCTTTATCTTTTCGGCAGCAGCCGAAATAATCTCTAGTATATTTATAAAAAATGTGCTTAACAGTACAGAAAATTGGCTTACTAGAATTACGACCTTTATTATTGGTCTTGTCCTTACAGGTATTATTACTTATGGACATATTGTCTATACGGACCTGAAAAATACTGTAAATATACAGAAAAACAAACAGGCAGTTATGACAATAAAAACTCCCACAACTGTTAAGCTAGAGAAGCAAATAGCAGATATAGAAGACAGCATAAAACTAGAGAAGCAAAAACTAGAAGTTGCAAACAGAAGATACAACACTAGAGTAGCAGATATAGACGCTGGTGCAAATGCCTACAAAGTGAAGGGTGAAAAATACCAAGAAATGGTTGACAGAGCCAATAAGCTAAAACATAAGTACATAAGAGTAAATGGTAAAAATGTACGTGTAAGCCGTGTCCAAGGGTGGGCGAACACAAACATGAAGCTTTATCGAAAAGAGCTAGAGAAAAAAGGAGCTATAGAGGCTCCAACAAACTCTGCAATAGAGAATTTTAAAGAGCAAAAAAGACTCTTAGAAGATAAACTAGAAAAAGAGCTAAACAAGGAAAAGACATCTATGGACGATGCCTCTTTGGAAAAAGGAGACATAAATCTATGGGTGCAATTCTTAATCTCTTTTCTAGCAAAAATAGATATGTATGGTTACTTTGTATTACGCCACAATATCAAAAATAGAGTCTTAGACCAAATGCACAAAATTATTGATAATTTCAATGTGGTTAATCAGCTCTCTGGAGTCCTAGAGCAGTTCTCTCTGCAAACAGGACAAGTCATGAAAGCGATTGGTCTTACAGGTATCAAAATTCAAAATGAATTAGCAGGTATCAACAGAACGATAGTGACTGACGGTAACCGTCAATTGCAGAGTAATCTAAGACTTATAAAGAGCTTGGCACACACTCCCATAGATGTGGAAGCTAACTATCAGTCTATTGGAGATAGCAGGGTAGATATATCCTCTACTACTCCATATGTGGAACATAACGACCAACATCTAGCAGAGAGAGAGCAGATATTAACGGAATATGTAAAAGAGATGGGCTATCCACACTCTGTAGTATTAGACGAAAGTGTAGATGTAGGGTCTACAATAGGAAAAGTTATTAAGCTTAATCCAAATCTAAGCGATAATGACACTATAAAGGCTCTACGGCACGAACTAGCACACATAGAGAGTGGAACACATAAGCACAATAAAGAGTATAAAAAAGGGCTTGAAAAAGTAATAAAAAAAGAACCTAAAAAGCCTTTTGAATTTACAAAAGTAAAGCCAAAAGATTACCCTTTTAGTTCTGAGCGTGCAGTTGAAATTTTAAGAGCCTACTCCCTAGCTGAAAAGATAAGCTACTCCCAAGAGGAGATAGCATATTTTGCAAAAAGACAGGCTTGGGGAGAAGATGGAATAGAGGTAAAAGACTATCTCCATCTTATGGACGTATTAGATATTTAGAGGTGGTGTAGATGGGAAAAGAACTTATGCTTTATAAAAAAGTCGACATATCTAATCAGATAGTCGAAACCCAGCGAACCGAAATCCAAAGACAAAAAGAGGTTATACATGGTCTCGGTAAAATTATCGAACAGCTTATGCAAGAACGGCAACGACTACGAGACCTAGAAAAAGAGAACTCTACATACAAAGAGCAGTATGGAGAGTTTGAAGTACCTTTTTTAATTTGGAAAGAGATGTGCAGGAGTGGACAGATAAAAGTGGAGGGCATAGCAGTCCCTCCAAAAGAGTTTAAACACCCTGTTATTAAACAGACAAAGCAAAACAAGCATCGTGTAACCTACTGGGTGAGCATGTTTGAGCAATGGGAGCTAATCGACAACTTTAGTAGTCGGCACTATATCCTTAAACAGCCTTGGAGAAAAGGCAAATATATTATTAAACGTAAATTGGAGAAACGTAATGGAAAATGAAAACATTGGCTATGTAAAAGACTGGACTACCTGCAAGGGTGGAGAAAACCTTACAGAGCAAGAGCAAGAAGAGATTACTAAAGAGTTAGAAACACAATGGGGAGGAGGTAAGTAATGTAGAAAAACAATATGAAAATATGGAAAATTGGCAAGATTCACAATGGAATGAATTAGAGGCACGACAAGAAGAGTTGTCTATAGAAACAAGAACTAGCGAATTGCTAGAATTAGTGGAGTAATAAAATGTTTTTTTTAAAAAGTATATTTGCAGATAATGATATTGCAGAAAAAGATGAAATATCAAAACAAGAAATTATTAAATCTGTGTTAGATGGAGAACCTGCTGAAGCAGTTATTTTTCATGCTGATGGAGATTTGAAACTGCAAAAGGAAAGCGAAATTATCTACAAAGATACAAAATATAAAGTTCTAAAGGGAAATTGGAGCGATGGTGTAACTACATCTTACGAAGAAGACCCAACAACAGAAAAAGGAGTTATTAAAACTCTTTTTTCTTGGGGTTTAAAAAAGTAAACAAATCTTTAGCTAGTTCCCAACCGTCCTCGGTGGGAATGAAGATTAACAAACCCTTATCAGCTCTCTCTTCGGAGAGGGCGAGTAAGCGTTTTAAAATTTTGATATAATATATCACAAATAAAAAAGTAAGGATTTGTAATGGAAAAAGGATTGTCTGTTTTGATGCTATTAGCATTTGTTTTATTGGTTGTTGGTTTGGTTAAACCAAGTTTTGTAAAGATGAAAAGTAGATGGAAGGTATTTTTTTTATTTTTTGCTATTATGTCACTTATCTCATTAGGCTTACCAAAACCACCAAAAAAAGAGATTACAGAAGTTGTAAAAAATATTGAAGTGCATGAAGAGAGCAATAAAAAAGATATAAATTCTTCGTCTGAATCTGCTCTATATTCTATATTCTCTACAAAAGAGCCTAAGCCTAAAGAGCTGGTAAAAGTAAAAGAAGAGCCTAAAAAGTCTGATAAAGAAACATGGCTAGATTATAGTGATGATTTTAAAGTAGATTTTGTAAAAGGTTTATTTCTCTACTTTCCAAGTGTTGAAAAGTTCCATAGTAGATATGGAGATGACGCATTGAAGCCTATGTTATTCAGTATAGTTGATTGTACAGACAAAGCATTTGCTAACAAGAAATATCAAGATAAAAGTTTAGATATTATTCTTGATGCTTGTATGCGTATGGAGTTACTTAAAAATTCAAAAAGATAAAAAAGGAAATACTATGAACTATAAAAATTTAAACATTGAAGTCGAATCCCCAACAGTAACATGGCTTAAAGATGGAGATGAAAAGTTAATGGGTTATGAAAATATAGACCAACTTATTGAGGAGCTAAAAGAAGCCATTAAGATAGATGAAGATGATTTTACAATTCATCTTATCAATGAAGAAAAACTTACAGAAGCAATACTCTTTTTATAAAGAGTTTGCTTCTTTTATCTCCCTCTCATACAACTCAAAAACTTCATCATCATTTTTCACACGAAATTTCAACTGTTGCACCCACTCACTCAACATCTTCAAATCTTCCTCTTTTATTAAAAAAAACTGCTTATCATGTCTCTGCAAAGAGAGCTTTAACTTCTTACTATAGAGAGAAACATTCTTGTCTCTAGCAAAAATAACAAGCTTAGGACACTCTTTTTTAATATATTTAACCCTCTCCGAACAACCTAAAAAAATAAAAATCGGTAATATTACTATCGTTATGCTCAACAGGCTCTTTAATCTCATGTTTTTCTCCTAAACTTTTGTTATGCTCCTGGGCGATTGTTTGCCATCTCTCTTCAATCACCTCTTTTTTAACTTCATCTTTTGCCACTTCAATCTGTACATTTTTATTATCAATCTCTACTTTTTGCAATTTCACTGTTAAATAAAAATAAGATATAGTGCTAATAACAACTAAACTAACTCCACCAATTAGCATTAATTTTATATTTTTAAATATACTCATTTAACTTTATCCTCTGTGCATAACGTGCTATCTTCTCAGCCCTATCTTTACCGTTAATTATGGCTCTTGCACCTATAAAGTCCGAACCATTAATATTAAAGTAGTCTAAGAGCTTCTTTCCTGTAAAAGTTCCGTGCTTCATTCCGTAGACTAAGATAAACAGAGCATTGTCAAACTCCAAAGCTAAATCAGGATTGTTTACCAAGTCTATTCCCATTATCTTAGAAAACTTCTCATAGTTTTTTTTCCAAGTTATCTGAACAAACCCACGCCCATAATAAGGATAATAACGCTTGGTATTGCTATTTGTACGCAGATACTTATCCCAATTTCTAAGCCACCCAGCTTCTCGCACAGGCTTAAACGTTCCATCTGTTTCGTGCCATACGGTAGCGACTATGTACTGTATTTGTTCAGGTTTAGTTATGCCACTCTCTTTACAATACTCAATTATTTTTTTTATTTTTTTATCCATAGTAGTACCACGCAGAACCACAAGCTATACCATAGAGTACAAAACGAAGCCATACTCTCTTTTTGCACCAAGCTACAAATCGGTTTTCTTTCTCTATTGTTAGAACACTCTTTATTAACATTACTTTAGCCACCCTTTTATTTTTTCAGAAATATTATCCATTCCCTCTAAAATTTCATTCTCAAATTTTAAAAACATCTTTAGCCCTATAAAAGCACCACCTAAGGATATAGCAAGAGTAAGATACTCATTCAGGTTTATGCCCCTACATACCAAAAATACTACAAACCCAACAAATCCATGAGCGAAATACTCGGAGACAAAAATTAAAAAGCTAAACTCCTCTTTAGCTTTTTTTATATATGCCATATACTTAACAAACACTCCCCAAAGTGTGCCACCCATAAGCAGTACAAGGGTATATATATCTCTATCTCCATTATTAAACATTATTCGCCTTTATAAAATTTGTAAGTTGTAGTTATTTTAATGGTTTATAGAATTTTTTTGAATAGTTTGTAGCGTAAAAAATGATAACTCACTACAGCTCTATGTAGTATAAAAACAGAAACAGAGCGTAGTCTTGTCTTTTGCAGTAGCTCTTTAAAGTATCTATCTGCTTTATCGTATTCGCCTTGGTCACATAAGTAGTCGTGGACTACAACAGCCTCCATTATGTCACTCATGTTGGGTGGGAAAATACTCCAAAACAGTCTCGGAATATTTGCACCATTGGTAATATAGCCTTTGGGAACAGTTATATCTTTATATCTATACTCAAAAGTTACTTTATAGCGATGGTTTGGTAGTGGTTGTAGACAAAGCACGGTTTTTTCTCCTTTTCCTAAAAAATGATGTTTCTAGCGTCCAAAATAAGCACGTTTCTATCTGCTAGACGTACTCTAGCACCACAAAAACGATTCTAGGGCTTTTCATAGCCAGTCTAAAAAGCCATATTCACTCTCTGCAAAGCACATTACCACAGCGTCAGCCATATTTGGACTAGCAACACCTCTTTTTCTCATCTCCTCTTTACTCTCTATTTTTAGTTTTCCATTATCTCGATAGAAAAAAAGAGGAGAGGAGAGTTCGCTTATGAGCTGTGGGTCATTTGGAATGCTGATTAGCTCGTGGTGTGGGTGTTGCACTCCTTTTTTTACATAGTCATAAGTTTTTTCAAACCTTCTTCTTAGCTTCCACCACAGTTCAGCTCTCTTATTTATAAATTTTTCAGAGCAGAGCTTCTCTTCCTCTTCAAAAAAATCATCACTTGGGCTATGTCGACTATCTACACCATACCACTCAAACGGAGGGGGATTTTGTCTTAGCGTTCCTACAGCTCCATCACCTACACCTATCGGGTCCAGGTATAAAGTTTCTATGCCGTCCTCTGTACCAAGTCGCACTACTTCATGCGTTGCAGAGACACTATCACTATCATTCCATTGGATTATTTTTAGAATTGTTGAGTCTTGGCGTAGTGGGTAGGCGTTTTTATCTACTCCACCACCTGCTACATCAAAACCTCCAATTTTTGGTTGGTCATTTCGGATTGTTAGTTTTAGCTCTATGGCACACATTACCCATAGATTAGGGATAACTACATTGCTTAGAGAGGCTTCGTAGTTTATGTCAATCTCTTGGGCGACTATAGTACTACCAAGTTTTCTAACACGCTCATCATACCAAGCTTGGTCTTTTCGTGGGTCGTCCGTCCACCGAAAAGTAAAAACAGAAACTTGACCACCAAATCGCTTTTTATGGAAAGGGTTACCAACACCGTTTGGCGTACTAATATCTATCTGCACATCAGTATTTTCACTTAGGGCCGCTTCTATCTTATCAGCTCTCTCATAAAAGGCACTTTCATCTTTAAAATAGAGAGTATTTCTACCACCACGACCAATGTTATCGCCACCTTCCCCTGTGATCGAGTTTTGATTTTCAGGGTTGAGTATTCTCATCTCTGGTGTATGTTTGTTAACCAAAAAATTAAACGGTAAAAGTTCTGTAGGAATGTTTCGCAGTACAAGTCTAAATTTTTCAAAGATACTGTCCAAATCTCCTTGGGTATCTACAAGTGAAGCCTTACGAGAACCAAAGCCTATTTTTGCATTTTTTTTATATTTCCAAGCCCACGTACTCCATGCAATCGCCATCCAACTCATACCAACCTCACGTGTTTTTTCTACAAGTCCAGACTCTTTTTTTTCTAATCTTTCAGTAACCCATGCCACAAACTCCTCTTGTTTAGGAAAAAGAATAAACGGTGTAACTCCCAAGCCACGTTTAGGGTCATAGGTCACTATCCAATGCTCTATGTAGTCTACAGGGTTATGCTCATACCAATTATCAGCAATTTTTAAAAACCTTGGATTGGTTAGCTCTTTTTTTAGCTCATATTTAAACTGCCAAATCTCTTTACTGCTCTTCTTAGGCTCTTTGTAATCATAGTTCTTCTTTATGTTATGCCATCTTTTCAAATAGCCTATAAAGCTTTTTAGCGTTTTATCTTTAGCCATTTTTCAACTCTTCTAAAAACATCTGTTTCATATCTTCAGGGGTTACGTCTATTATCTCTTCTTTACTAAGTATCTTAGTTTGCATCGCTTTTACATCTGCATTTATATCTATCTTCTCAACATACCCTCTGTCTCTACCCTTACGCGTAAGCACAAATTTAGCAGCATCAATAGCCTCTTTAGAGTATTGATAAGTAAGCTCATCTTCATAGAGTATCTCGCCATTTTCATCATGGACTATTTTACCATCATCATTTCTAACAGGTATATCTGTTTTTCTTCCAGTAGGAACATAAATCACATTTCCACTTTTGTCCGTTTTTAGTCCATGTTTTAACGTATGGTTAATAACAGCTTCACTCAAATCAACATAAGTCTCTTTTACACTCTCTACTGCTTCGCTAAACTCTTTTATATCTCTATTCCATCTATAGTAAGTAGGGCGTGTTATCCCTGCTTCTCTACATGCTTTAGCAATATTAAAATCATTAGAATAAGCACTTAAAAACGCTTTCTGTTTAGTTGTTAGTTTATTTTTTTTCTTAGCCATACACTATTATGGCAAACTCCATAAAAAAGCTGAACTAAGATAATATTTTAAGATTAACAC
>WFYP01000074.1 GCA_015490055.1 Nitratifractor sp. | reverse complement strand
TAAATGTAAATGGTGACAAAGAGATAAAAGTTGCCAAAAGAAGCTTTAATAATATGGCAGAGTCTCTACAAAAAAGCATTGAAGATAGAGAGAATTTATTAAAATATATAGGTCATGAGCTAAAAACACCACTAGCAAAAGCTAAATTTGCTCTTGAAAAGAGAGATTTAAAACTTTTAGAAAAAAATATAAAAGATATAGATATATTTGTTAGTGAAGTATTAAATATGAACCTACTAACAACACAAAATTTAAACATTACAAAATTTAAAGCTCAAACAGCTATAATTGAAGCACTCGATAAACTCTACATATCTGATGAAGAGAGTATTCAAGTAGAGTTAAACGACTTTTTTATAGAAGCTGATATGCACTATATCTCTACTGCTTTGAAAAATCTTATAGATAACGCTTTAAAATATACTCAAAAGCTTCCTATTAAAATAGTTGCGAAAAGTAGTAAAATAGAGGTTATTAGTTATGGAGATAAACTTAAACAAGAGTTTAACTACTACATCGAGCCATTCATAAAAGAGAATTCAAACGGACATGGATTGGGGCTTAGTATCGTTGACTTAATAACAAAAAAACATAGCTTTTCCCTTCTTTATAAACACCAAGAAGGAAAAAATATCTTTATTATAGACTTTACTTCTTAATCTTCTCTCTTGGCACAAACTCTAGCACTGTTGCATTTATACAAAAGCGTTTACGCCCATCGGCTCTATCGAAAACATGCCCTAAGTGAATACCACTCTTTTTAGCTATTACTTCAACTCTATGCATTCCGTAACTATTATCCTCTTTAAATATTACACTTCCGGGCACGGCTTTATAGAAGCTTAGCCAACCTGTGCCGGAGTTGAATCTATCTTTTGTATCAAAGAGTATATCGCCAGATAGTGTATCTATAAATACGCCATCACCTGTATGTT
Organism: Nitratifractor sp.; assembly: GCA_015490055.1. Lineage (GTDB taxonomy): Bacteria > Campylobacterota > Campylobacteria > Campylobacterales > Sulfurovaceae > JAADEQ01. The sequence continues at coordinate 9,038 of WFYP01000074.1, read as the reverse complement.
TAAACTTATCATAGCGTTTACAAAACCTAGAATCTGTTCCTTTATTAAATGCTACTCTAAACGCCTCGCTATCTTTTCCTAATTTAAAGTAGCCTAAAGCTTTATAAAACTCCTTAGCACTCCAATAACCCCTATGAGCAAAAATCTCTTTGCCATCTACAATAAACAAAATTGTAGGTGTGGCATTTAATTTTGTCTTTAGTTTAAAGCCTTTAAGCTGGTAAGATTTGACAACTCTAAGTGGTACTAGCCCCTTGTAGCCATTTAGCACATCTTTTTTAAACTTTTCACAAAATGGGCAATCTTTGGCATCAATTACGACTATTTCTTTGCCACCTAGTGGGCTAATGGTTTTCTGTTTTTCTGCCATAAACTTAACCCCTGTTGCATGGTTTGGGCAGTAGCCATTTGGATGTTTTTTAAGGTAATCTTGATGATACTCTTCTGCTCTGTAAAAGTGTTTAAGTGGCTCTATTTTGGTAACAATCCTTCCATACCCAGCTTTACTTAAAAGCTTTTGATACTCCACTTTTGTCTGCATTGCAATCTGTTTCTGCTCTGGCGTGGTATAGAAAATTTCGCTTCTGTAATTATTACCTCTATCATTGCCTTGGCGGTTCTTTTGAGTTGGGTCGTGTAACTCCCAAAATCTCTTTATTAAATCTTTGGTAGATATTTTACTATCATCATAAACCACTTTAACAGTTTCCGCATAATTTATCACGCCTTTTGGTGTATCGTAGCGGTAGCTAAGTATATTTTTGTAACTTGGATTTGCAAAGTTGCCACCTGCATAACCACTTGTTGCACTCTTTACACCTTTTAAACTCTCAAAATGCTTCTCGACACCCCAAAAACAGCCACCAGCAAAGCCAATAGTCTGCTCTTTTGCCTGCAAAGAGAGTGCAAATATAAATATTAGTAGTAAAGTTCTCATAAAAATCCTTTTTATTTATTCTCTTAATTATATAGTTTATTTGTTTAATATTTGTGTATCATACCTTTAAAGTAGATAAGTCAAACCTAAACTCGCTACCTTCACCCTTAGCCGACTCTATACTAACCTTTATACCATTTTCATTAGCGATTGCCATTACAATACTTAGCCCAATGCCAAAGCCACCTCTATCTTTGTTAAATCGCTGGTAGCGTTTAAAATATTGCTCTGTTCCTCTTTGCTAATGCCTATTCCTCTATCTTTTATGCTTAAGACCCCATTTTGCAAACTAATCTCTACTAAGCCCTTAGCATCGGAGTATTTTATTGCATTTGATAGCACATTATCTACAAGTTTACGCAGTGTTCACCCTCGCCATAAAAGTTTTTGTTAAACATTGGTACTTCATCTATTTGGGAATAGAGCGAATTTTTAGACTTATCAAAAAAGCCTACTTTAAAACGCACGGGGTGCAGTTTTGGAAGTAGTTTTTTAGATATATTGCTCTCGCCTCTATCTTCTGCCATTAGCAGTTTCGACTCTATCATTCTAGCTTAATATAGCATTTCAAAGCGCATAGCCGAGCTCATAGAGTTTGCACTATTTTGAAAAAACAAGTATCCAATAACTGCCAAAAGTATAAAAACCGAGCCTAAATATAGTACCAAAAAACGGTATAGTGAACTCTTCTCATATGATGTTAAGTCGATACCCTACCCCTTTTCTCTTGAGCTCTGTTTTTTTACCATCTTTTACAATATAGTGATTTTTTGGGTAAAACTGCAAACCTTTTAACTCTATTAATTCATCGCTTTTAGTCGCTTTCATATGGTGTTTTATGCGAATTATCAACTCCTCTAAATCAAATGGTTTTTTAAGGTAATCGTTTGCTCCAAGTTCAAACCCTTTTTGTAAATTTTTAATGCCAGATAACGAAGTGATATAAATAGCAGGAGTAGAGTTTTTAATTTCTCGCAGATACTGCAAAAGCTCAAAGCCATCAATAGTTGGTACATTTACATCTAAAAGTAGCATATCGTAAGAGTTTGTATCTATAGCTTCTAAAGCCTTTTGCCCATCTATAAAACTCTCGACTTCAAAGCCATTTTTGACTAAATACTCTTCGATAATCTCTTGTAGTATTATATCATCTTCTAATAGTAGTATTTTAGCCATAATTTACCTTTTTATTCCTATTTTAATAATTCTACATGTAGTGTATGTGTAACAGCCTATTATACAAACAAAATTGGTATAATTTGCTAAAAAAAAGGTAAGATATGAGTTTTAAAGATGTAGAGGTAGAGATTGCAGGCAATGGCTATTTTGATGGTGCGGTAACAAGCAGAACTGTGCACTTTAGCGATGGTAGTAAAAAGACTCTTGGTTTTATGCAGGTTGGCGAGTATGAATTTGGTACAAACGAAGCGGAGTTTATGGAGATTACATCAGGCGATGTAGAGGTGCTTTTGCCAGATGCTAGCGAGTGGGTAAGATTAAAGAGTGGTGCTAGCTTTAATGTGCCCGAAAAGAGTAGCTTCAAAATAAAAGTGCACAAAGTTACAGACTACTGCTGTTCATATCTTTAGGAGCTATAAGGCGTGATAAAGCTAGATATTTCTAAAAACTTAGGCACTGTAGAGTTAAATGTTAAGCTTGGCATAGAGCAGGGCGAATTTATTGCCCTAAGTGGTGCTAGTGGTAGCGGTAAAACAACTCTACTTAGAGTACTTGCTGGATTAGAAGAGGCTAAAGGTACTATCGAAGTATATGGCAAAAATTGGCAAAACCTACCACCACAGAAGCGAGAGATTGGAATGGTTTTTCAAGACTATGCACTCTTTAGTAATATGAGCGTAGAGCAAAACTTACTATTTGTAAATAGAGATACAGAGCTGGCTAATAGACTACTAGAACTTACTGAACTTATAAATATAAAAAAGCAATACCCAAGCCAATTAAGTGGTGGGCAAAAACAGCGAGTTGCATTGTGCAGAGCCCTAATGAAACGCCCAAAAATTCTACTACTAGATGAGCCACTATCTGCCCTAGATTGGAAAATGCGAAACACTCTACAAGCAGAAATTGCAAAAGTTCACAAAGAGTTTAACTTAACAACAATAATGGTTACACACGATAGAGCAGAGATTTTTAAATTAGCCAACAGGGTAGTAGAGCTTAACGCTGGTAAAATCGTAAAAGATGTACCAATATCAAAAGAGTTAAAGCCTCAAGAGAACCTAAAACTACTAGGCGAAGTTATAGAGATAGTTAATAACAAAGCAATAGTTTTAATAAATGGGCAGTTAATTAAGATAGAAAATAATAACTTATCAGTTGGAGAATTGATAGAGTTAAAAGCTACTAAGATAAATCTAAGTTAATGCTTCCCAAAAGAAGATAAATATAACTAATCAAATATATCATTATTAATTACTTAAAGTAACAAAAAGAGATAAAATTATATATTTATAGATAATAAATAATTATATTATCTAATAACTTGATACAATTTAAATATATAAATTATACTAAAGGATTAATATGAAAGCAATCAAAGCTATTCTAATGATTATAGGTGCAGTTGCTGTAGTAGCTGTTATTTATGCATTTAGTGCATTTAATGTAGGGGCAATTACAAAGCTAGACCCAAAAGCTAAAGATGTTTACTCTCATATGGGTAAAGTTTTGTTAGAGACTGGCGATATTGCAAAAGCAACTGTTCGTAAAGTAAAAGTAGCCAAAGGCATTAGCCCAGATGAGTTAGTAGAGTCTCTAAATAGTGTTGCAACCGAAATGGGCATTAAACCAGTTGGAGATTTGCCACTATCAAAAGAGGTAGAGGCAAGAACAGGCAAAAAGCAGAGATATGTAAGAGTACTTTCGTACTGTAGCCCTATGATTGCAATAGAGATGGTTAAATACTCTATGGCTTATGGTGCATACCTGCCGTGCCGTATTGTTATTATGGAAGATGAAAAAGGGCAACTGTGGCTATATACACTAGATTTAGATATGATGATTCACGGTGGAAAACCACTGCCAGAGAATATGCTAAAATATGGTAATAAAGTAAAAAATATAATTTACACTATGATGGATAAAGCAGCTACTGGAGAGTTTTAAGCAAATGTTATAGGCAGATAGTACTCAATTTCAAAGCGACTATCTGCACTTAAAAAGTGGTTTTTTCTAAAAGTGCTAAACGAAGGCATAGGCGTAGTTTCGTAGCCCGATTTAGGAAGCCATGAGTGGTAAACCCACTGTATAAATTTTAAAATATCTCCATACTCTCCAGATACGCTAAATTTAGCATAAAGACCTGCCGGAATTTTAAATTCAGCCAGCGAACTACTTTTTACTTTTTTATCTGTATTAATTGCTGCAATATAACTACAATCATTTAAAGGTGTAATAATTGGGTTATCGTGATAAATTGCTATCTGCTTATACTCTTTTAAATCGTTGCTATAACACCAAGCTTGAAGCTTTTGCCAAATAGTTTTAATAGATTTATCATAGCCTTTGTGCCTGATATAGTAAGCTTTTATATCTGCAATTTTTACAATTTCTGGCTCTATCTCTTCAAAGCTTTTATAGCTAATTGGCTCTTGTTTTAAAATATTGCTAGAGTACTTTAAATATCTGCCCTTTCTCCACTGTGTCGGTGTATAGCCAAAACGCTCTTTAAATACACGAATAAACGAACTTTGCGAACTATACCCACACATAGAGGCAATTTGTGTTATTGTAGAGTTTTGATTGGTTATTAAAAGGTTTGCAGCCTTCTGTAAGCGTATGGATTTAATGCTCTCATAAATATTAGCACCCATCTGCTCTTTAAAAATTTTATGTAGATGAAACTTACTAACCGCAAGCTCTTTTGCTAACTCATCTATATTTATCTCTGTATCGATATGTCTGTAGATATAGTACATCACTCTATTGGCAATTTTACTGTGTTCGATTATAGTATCTTTTTTCATAATAACAATTATAGCATATAAAATTAACAATTTTAGATAATATTTTACACAATATAAGTAAAGATTAATATTGTACAAATAGCTAAAATATGAGCAAAAAAAGGATTTGTATGAAACGCTCATTCATAAGAGAGATATTAGAACACACAAATAGCAATACAATATCGTTCGCTGGTGGCTTACCAGATGAAAAACTGTTTCCACTAGAGGGCATTAGAGATTGTGCAAATAGTGTATTGCAAAGTGCGAAAGTTTTACAGTATGCTAAATCTTCTGGTTTAGAGAGTCTGCGAGAGTTAATCGCTCAAAGCTACACTAAAAGAGGCTTTAAAACAAGTCCGGAAGAGATATTAATAACTTCAGGTTCACAGCAAGCTTTAGATGTAATACTTAGGTCAATAAAAAGCAAAAATATTACCGTAGAGGCACCATCTTACTTAGGGGCTATGAATCTATTTACTTTAAATGGTATAAAAACAGAAGCGGTGGAATTAAAAAAAAATGGTATAGAGTTAAACAGCTTTAAGCAAAGTGTTGCAAATACTAAACTTGCTTATCTAATCCCAGATTTTCAAAATCCAACTGGCATAAGCTATAGTCAAGAGTGTAGAGATATGGTAGCCGAGACAATAAAAAAGCATAATGCAATTTTAGTAGAAGATGCTCCATATAGCGAGCTATATTTTGAAAAATTTATACCATCTATTAGCTCCAAAATACCAAACAGTAGCTACCACTTAGGCTCATTTTCTAAAACTTTAGCTCCAGCATTAAGGGTAGGGTGGATTAGAGCTAGTAGAGAGTTACTAAAGCCACTACTAGCATACAAAGAGGTGATGGATTTGCATACAAATATGCTATCTCAAGAGATTATATCGTGCTTTTTATCAAAGCCAAAACTGTACGATGAGCATTTACAAAGCATACGAAATAGTTACAAGAGTAAAATGGAGTTTTTTACACAAGAGCTAGATAAGAAAATACCAGAGTTTAAATATATAAAACCAAAAGGCGGGATGTTTGTATATGTTAAAACAGATATTGATGTATATAAACTATTAGATAGGGCTATGCAAAATGGTGTTGTGTTTGTACCAGGTGGCGAGTTTTACGGTGATAGTGAAAATAGAAGCGAAATTAGATTTAACTATACCAATAGCACCCAAGAGCAAATATCAAAGGGGATAAGTTTAATTGCTAATGCTCTGCAAGAACTCTAAAACTTCGCTCTCATTGCCTTTAAAGGCGATTGGGCTTGGGTTTTTGGCAATTTGGTAATCGTACATTGGGTCGTAGTATTTTTGCATTAATAGTTTAATCCAGACTTTATGCTCTTGTGGGTTGCTGTTTTTATGGGCAGTTTCAAACATATTGTTTATCTGCTTGTAAATCTCTAGCCCTAAGCGTTTTTGTATTCTCTCCAAAGAGGCGTGTACATCTTTAAACCAAGTATCTAAGGCTCTCTCTACCCCATAATGCTCTTCGTAACTCTTTAGTGCCTCTGTTACATACTCATCGTAAGTAATCTCTACTCTTTCATCTATCGGCGTTTCTAAAATAACGCGTTTTGCACCCTCTCTATAGTTTTCAAACAGAGTTTTTGGTATTGTATTTGCCCCAATATTTCGGCTCTCATCCTCTACAACAATATATTTGTAGCCTTTGTGCTCTTTTTTAATTAATTCATACGCTAAATTGTTTTCAAAATTTATAGGTGTTGGCTGAGGTGTAACAAAACGCCCAAAGCTAGAGCCTCTGTGGTTTGCTAAGCCCTCTAAATCTATACTATTTTCTAACTTATTTAGCAAAATTGTCTTGCCACTACCTGTTCTACCACCTAATATTACAAAATTTTGCTCTTTTGTAATTTTTTCACTTTGCTCGATTAAATAGTTTCTAAAAGCTTTATATCCGCCCTCTAGGCGTGGAACAACAAGCCCAGCTTCGGCTAGCCACTCTTGTGTAATTTGAGAGCGTTGCCCACCACGAAAGCAGTACAGGTAGCCATTTGGATTAGCCTTAAAAAACTCTAGCCAAGCCTGTGTTCTCTCTGCCCTTGGCTTGCCATCTATAAGCTCGGCTCCAAGCTTTACAGCCTCTTCGTTTCCGCTCTCTTTATAGCGAATACCAATTAAGTGTCGCTCTTCGTTTGTCATTATGGGAATGTTAGTAGTATTTAAAAAAGCCCCCTTTTCATACTCTATAGGAGCTCTTACATCTAGTAGTGGGGTATTGTTTAGTACAATATTATGGAAGTTGTTGGTTAATGGCAGCTTATTCATAAAGCTGCCTTTTGTTTATAAACTATTTTCATTTCGGAATTATAGCTTAAATATCATTATTTAGCGATAATTATAACATCTCCGCCTTTTTCTATATTTGCATCTATTTTTACTTGACCGCTAAGGTTACTTCCAACTTTATAATATAAATTTGCATCTTTATTTAGAGTTTTAGAACTATGCATACTAGGTTTTGGGTCGTAATTAAAGAAGTTGATAGAACCTAATTTATAAGTAATATCTCCATAAGTTGTATATTTAAAATCACCAAAATTGTATCTAGGTTTTGAGCTATCTAAATCATCAATATCTGATAAAATTACGCCCTCTGCCCACTTGTTTAATAAAGTCTCAAAACTCTTTTCGCCTGTTGCATCTAATACAGCTAATTCATCGCTATTTTTACTATACATCATATCATATAGAACTTTAGCCCCACCATAGTTTCTTAGTAAAAATGTACCAAAAGAGCTAACTTTAGAGTAATCATCTGCTGTATTATTCCAATTTGTTAAAGATAGAGTATTATTTCTATTAAAACCTGGGAATCTACCACAATATTTTCTATTGTTGCTTAAATAAGTGCACTCTATAGGTCCTGCTGCACCATTATTATAATTGACACTTCTAGGTCCATTATATTTAATTTTTGTTGCTAATAAATCCTCTGTAGTCTCTGACATCATTTCATCGAACCAAGTGCTATCATTTAAACCAAGTAAAACTTTTCGCTGATAAAAGTGAATCATATGTTGAAACTCATGAGCTAGTGTTGTAAAAGTCTCTTTCTCATCATTTGCATAAAGTTTTGAATTTACATAAAACATTATCTTTTCATTAGAAGCTGGAACATAACTACTTTTAAAGTTATCTTTTGCCCAAAAGTATCCAGCTAAATTATTATTGTTCATATCGTATAGTAATATATTTATAGTATTGTCATCGCCTATTAAGTTACTATCTACATTAGATGCATCAGCACCCCACGCTTTTCCATAAATATTTGTATCCCAATCGTAAATATCATCATCATAATGGCTATTATCACTATTTTGTAAAAAATTATTTGCTAATTTATTTATCATATCTTGTGTTATATTACCATTATTAAGTTCATCGGTTTCAACCCAAACAACTAAATTTTTAGAGCCAAATTTTGTTGGTATATCTTTTTCTACTTTTTTAGCAGTTGCTTCTACATAATGCGTGCAACTATTATCGCTATTAGCCATATTTGTACAAAAATCGAATGTATCACCTTCGTTTGTAGTTAAAATTTTAGCATGTTTTAAGATGCTGCTTTTTTTATGCAAATTATCTCTATGCAACATATTAAATACATTTTTTCTAAAATCTAAAACTTTTTGAGGAGTTTTATTTACTATTGTTGTATTATTTTCAAAGAGTTGCTTATAATCTTGAGTTACACCAGAAGTAGCATTGGGTGAACTTATAGATACTTGCTGATTATCAAAATGGCTAGTAACAATAGCATAAATATCTTTTGGAGAATCGATATTAAGGGTAAGTTCTAAATTTTTAGTGTTAGATACTTTTACTATTTGATTATTCTCAGTAATATTATAACTATTTTTAGATGACTTATAGACTGGTTGATTCGACTTATTATTGTTACTGCTGTTATCACTATAAGTTGTAGTTCCACCACCGCCACATCCTGACACTATTATTAAAGATAGTGGTAAAATTAAATATTTTATCATAAAAAACTCCCATTTTTAGGTACTGTATTGTAACATTATTATATAAAAATTTTATGAATTTATAGTGAAATGTCAAAAAAATGTTCATTTTTTCATATCTTAAGTAAAT
>WFYP01000073.1 GCA_015490055.1 Nitratifractor sp. | reverse complement strand
GTATTATACGATGGCATTGGAGGTGCCCTTAACTTAACAGCAATAGAGATACCCACATAAAACACAGGAAAAAATAGATATGACAATTTTTGCTTTACAATCGCTAGCAGGCGGTTTTTTAGACGAAGATTTAAAACACTTCAATAAAGAGTTCGACGACTGGTGTGTACAGTTTGATAGTGCGGATGATGCACAGCTTTTGCTTGATACACTAGACATAAAAGCCGAAATTAAAATAGTCGAAATTACACCGCTTAGTTACCCAAAATATTTTTTCCCATCACTTCAGGGTACAACATACGCAACAAGAGAGTACAATAACAAAATTGTATGTGTTTTCGAGCCACAAATGGGTGCTAATTTTCGTATTGCAATATGCGATATAAAAACCAAAAGCGTAAGAGTGCTAGCAACTCGATACAAAAGTGCATATAGTGCCGAGAGTGCGTTTGCTAATCTATCTTTTGACTTATAATTATGAACTGTATTTTAATACCCAAAAATGCTACAAGCATTACCAATAAAGAACAGATAACGCACATCAAAGAGGTACTCAAAGCCAAAGAGGGTGATAGCTTAACTATTGGCGAAATAGGTGGCAATATAGGCAATGCAACTATAGCTAAAATTACTAACGATAAAGTGCTTCTTGCCGATATTGAGCTAAATAAAAAGCCACCTACCAAGCTTGATTTAACCATAGTCCTTGCCCTTCCACGCCCAAAAGTGCTACGCAGGCTAATTATGGATATGACATCTCTTGGAGTAAACAGACTAATAATAGTAAACAGCTACCGCTCCCAAAAAAGCTACTGGCAAAGCCCCTTGCTAGATAGAATAGATGAATTTATCTTCGAAGGCTTACAACAAGCAATAGACACAATCCCACTAAAAGTAGAACTAAAAAAACGCTTTAAACCATTTGTAGAAGATGAGTTTCCCTCTCTACTAAAAGAGCAAGAGAGAGCCATAATAGCCCACCCTTACGCACTACAATCTTGGAAAACATACCTTAAAGAAAATAGCAATACCCAAATGCCAAAAGTACTATGCATAGGAGCCGAAGGAGGCTGGATAGACTACGAAGTAGAACTACTATGCAAATACGGATGTAGAGCCGTTAGTTTAGGCGAGCGAATTTTGAGAACCGAAACAGTTGTTAGTGTACTGCTGGGGCAGTGGTGTGTTTAGGGCTTAGTGTGTAGTTGGCAGTGAAGAGTCAATTTATACGCTATTTCTTAAACTCTGCTTTAAAAAATTGTATAGGGTACCTCTAATAATAGGTAATACTCACAATGGGCAATGCAAATGTAAGATTGTGCAAGAGATTTTCAAGTCCTATCCAAAGCTAAGACGAAGTAAATATCTTGTGCAAGATTGCGTTTGCATTGTCCACCCAAAGGGCATCTCTAGCTTTACTCTATGCGTCGTTACATCTTTTCGAATTAGCCCAGCTAGTACTTCAAAGATGTGCCTAGCTGTGATTAAAGCTAGAGATGTTGTGGGTATCACCTATTTTTAGAGGTGCCCTATATTTATTTAAACTGGACTTTAAGAAATTAGCGAAGAGTAGAGATAGGAATAACCAGAGAGAGCTTTTTGTAAACTGTTTCGATACAATATATTAGACTTCTTGCAAAACTCTATAAATGTATCTATCATCTATTGTGCATCATATTTTACTAATTAGGATTTCGACTTAGCAATGGCAAAGGACTTCAATCCTAAATTAGCAAAATTTAATACACACTAAACAATATCTACAAAATATAGAGTTTTGCAAGAAGTCTATTACAGCGATATAGGAGATTTTAGAGTAAACAGCACAATCTTTGAAATCGGAGGCAAAGCAAATCGTTTAAGCAGATAAAAGATAGACCAAATAGCTATTTAGTAATAGATACAGACTACACAACAGAACCAAACAAAATCCCACTTTGGTTATTTGGGTGTTTGGCGTAAATGGATAAAAGCTTATTCTAATAGTTGTTGTATTAGAATACAAAATATATAAATTATTTTTTGTAAAGGAATACAATGATAGAGCCATTATTGCAGTTGTCAAGTCAGATAATTGCACAAAAAACTCCAGAGTATAATCGATTTTTATTTGAATATATAGACGATAGTAAAAGGCTTATTCCTTGCTTTACAGATAATTTTTGGTTATGAATCAAAACATAATGAAATATAACATAATCTTGTAGTAGATAAAAGTATTTAACTTAAGCTTAAATGATGTCTTGGGTTATTTTGTAGCCAATGGCTCTATTTTACGATAAGCTTATCTTATTTAAGCCAACCAAATTAAAAAAAATAGTATAATTATAAAAAGTTTTTATAAAGGATAGATATGGGTATGCCAGGTGGATGGGAACTGTTTGCTATTATTTTGGTAATTGTGCTTCTTTTTGGAGGTAAAAAAATTCCTGAATTAGCAAAAGGTCTTGGTAAAGGTATTAAGGATTTCAAAAAAGCTGTAAACGAAGATGATGAGCCGGCAGAAGTAGCTAAAAAGGCTGATGCTAAAGAGCTTGAAGCTAAAGTTGAAGATACAGTAACAGAAGCTAAAGATACAAAAAACGCATAATTTTATGCAACACTTCGCACCTTTTTGGTGCAACACTACACTTAATTAACGGACAAGTTAAATGCAAATTAAATCACAATTAAATAAAATTATACAAGATAGCTTTAAAGCAGTAGATATTACACCAAAAAGCGTAATAGTTAGCGATGCAACAAAGCCTGAATTTGGCGATTATCAGTACAATGGGGCTATGGCTTTGGCAAAAGAGTTAAAGAAAAACCCTAGAGAGATTGCTACAAAATTAGCAAATGAGCTACAAATGCACGAGATATTTAGCAAAGTAGAAGTTGCAGGTCCTGGGTTTATAAATTTGACACTAAATGCTGACTTTTTAGCTAAAAATTTACCAACCGCACTAAACGATAGAGCAGGTGTTGACACAAGAGAAGAGCCTATAAAAGTAGTAGTAGATTACTCTAGCCCAAATATGGCTAAACAGATGCATGTTGGGCATTTACGCTCTACAATTATTGGCGATACAATAGCTAACTTGTTTGAATTTTTAGGCGATGAAGTAATTCGCCAAAATCACATAGGCGATTGGGGTACTCAATTTGGTATGCTAATTGCATATTTTGAAGAGAACCAAAAAGATATCGACTCGAAACTAAGTGATTTAGAAGAGTTTTACAAAGCTGCCAAGGGGCGTTTTGATGAGAGCGAAGAGTTTGCTACAAAGAGCCGTGAGTATGTTGTAAAACTTCAAGGTGGCGATGAGAGTTGCTTGAAACTTTGGAATGCATTTATCGAAAAGTCACTAGAGCACTGCCAAGAGGTTTACGATAGTTTGGGTGTAAAGTTAGATAAATCTAATGTAAAGAGCGAGAGTAGCTATAACGACGACTTAGCAAATGTGGTAACTCAGTTAGAAGAGAGTGGCGTTGCCAAAGAGAGTCAGGGGGCAAAGTGTGTATTTTTTGAAGATAGCGAAAATCCACTAATTATACAGAAACAAGATGGTGGCTTTTTGTATGCGACTACAGACTTAGCTGCTATTAAATTTAGAGTGCAAGAGTTGGGTGCAAAGAGAATTTGCTATGTGGTAGATGCACGACAAGCCGAGCACTTTAAGCAAGTATTTGCAACTGCTAAAAAAGCAGGCTTTGCGAACGAAGATACTATGCTAGAGCATATCGCATTTGGTATGATGCTAGATAAAAGCGGTCGCCCATTTAAGACAAGAGATGGCGGAACAGTAAAGCTAATAGATTTAATTAACGAAGCAGTTGTTAGAGCAAAAGAGGTTATTAAAAAGAGCGATGATTACAGCGAAGAGGAGCTAGAAAATATAGCAAGAGTTATAGGAATAGGTTCGCTAAAATATGCTGACCTTTCTATTAACCGCCAATCTAACTACATTTTTGATTGGGATAAAATGCTAAGCCTAGATGGAAATACGGCACTATATATGCAGTATGCGTATGCTAGAATTAACTCTATACTAAAAAAAGCTGGTGAGTTTGAAGAGATAGAGCCGATTTTAGGTGACGATTTAGAGCGTCGCTTAGCACTAAAAGTTTTAAGTTTAGAAGATAACTTGCAAAAAGCCTACACAGAGGCGATGCCACACATAATTACAAGCTATCTTTATGAATTAGCAGGTCTATTTATGCGTTTTTACGAAAACAACCCAATATTAAAAGATGATGTTCCAAGCGAAGTAAAAAAAAGCCGTTTAGTCTTAGCAAAAGCGACAGCCAACACTATAAAAACAGGCTTAGGAATTTTAGGTATTGATGTATTAGATAGAATATAAGGAGATACACATATGAAAGGGCGAATTGTACTTTTAACTATATTAACATTAGTCTTTATCTTTTTAGATTTTAAAAAACGAAAAGATTATAAAAAGAGTGCAATAGCTTTAGCTATTTTTATAGCAATCATCTCTTTAGGATATAGTGGTTTTATCCTAATTCGAGGAATTCCACCACTATTTTTAGCACATATAGTGCTACTTATTGGCTCTTACTTAGCCCTACTGTGGTATCTATTTAAGGGCAAACTATACCCATATATAATAGCTTCACCTCTACTTACAGAAGGCTTTTATGTTTTGTTAAATTATTTAGATGGCTCTCGTTACGAGTAGATATTGAAGTTATTAAAATCTACTTTTAGCATTATCTTTTACATTTATAAGCACTTTAATATGCTCTTCTATATCTACCAAATCGCTTTGTAGCTTCATTACTTCGAAGATATCTTTATATGCAAAAGGAGACTCATCTAAAGTATTTTCACCTACTGTTCCTTTAATTCCCTGCATTGATGCTTTGAAATCTTCTAAAGATATTCTCTTTTGAGCTTGCTTACGGCTCATTACTCTACCTGCACCGTGAGATGATGAGCATAGTGAATTGCTGTTTCCTTTTCCAATAACTACAAAAGAGCCATCTCTCATATTTCCAGGAATAACACCTCTCATACCCTCTTCGGCGTGGGTTGCTCCTTTTCTGTGAATCCACTCGCCTCTTTTGCTGTCGTACTCGGCGTGGTTGTGGTTTCGGTTGATAAAACGAGTTTCATCATTACATTTAAACTCAAAATCTCCACCAAACTCTTCGTTCATAATATCGTGGATTACTGCTATCATTCTTTTTCTATTCTCTAGTGCAAACTCTAGTGCGAACTTTTGGTCTTTAATATACTCTTGCCCTAATTTGCTATTTACATCAAGAGGATAGATACCTTTAATATTATCTATCTTAGCTGCTTTTGCAATCGCTAGCTTCTGTTTTTGTGTAAATTTTTCAAGTGCCTTCTCAAAGCCTTCTGGATTGTGCTCTTTAAACTTTTTATTTCGCTCTTTAAAGTCATCAATAGCAGCTTCTAGCTTATCATCTGATGGATTTTTTAGCAAATAAGCCTGAAGCATATAGTGCGATGCAATCTTATGTCCAAAGCCACGAGAGCCAGAGTGTATAACAATCCAAGCCTTATTATCTGCTCCATAACCTACTTCGATAAAGTGGTTACCACCACCTAATGTACCTACTTGCTTAAGCCCAGTACTTTGTAAAATATGCTCTGCATACTCAGTTCTTGGCAAATCAATCTTTAACGATTGGTGATTTTTATGCGTCTTAAAACCTAGCGGAATTCTCTCTACAATCTTTTCATAAATTTCATCTGCTTTTTGCTCTATCTGCTCTTTTGTGTAATCTGTTTTATAAGCACACATTCCACACCCAATATCAAAGCCTACAAATTGTGGAACTATCATATCTTTTGCAGAACATACTCCACCAATAGGCATAGTGTAACCTGTATGAGCATCTGGTATTAAAGCTCCATAAGTTATATATGGCTGTTTTATAACATTTAAAAATTGCTGTTGAGCTTCATCTTCTAAACACTCTGCATACACTTTATATGGTGTTTTTGCACTCTGTAGTAACTCGTGATTTATATCTGTAAATCCATACTCTTTTAATTCCATAATATACTCCTTACTTGTTTCGTAAGGGAATTATAAAATAATTTTTGGTCATATTCTGTCCGAATAAAATTTAAGAGCATCTCTAATAATAGGTGATACCCCTTAACTTACTCTTCTCTCAACCAAACCTAGTGTCAATTTATCTATAAACTCTTCATCACTCTTATCTGGTAGGGAGGAGTTATCTAACTTATCTTGTACTATATCTAGCTTTTGGTTTATATACTCCATTACCTCATCTAGCTCTATTTTACCCTCTTTAATGGCAGTTATGTATTTGCGGTTTTTTAGTGGGAAGGTGATAAAGGCATCATCTAGCAATTCTTCGACTTCGTTTATTACTCTAACGGCGTGAGATAGTGCTTTGTAATCTATGCCCTTAGAGGCATCTTTTGTGCGATGCCCGAATTGTTTTTCCATCTCTTCTATACGCTCGCTAAAGTATCCAACCGTTACTGAACCTGCAAAGCGTTTACCAAGCAGTTGTACATACTGCCCCTCTCTGTAGGCTTGATTTCCGCGAGAAATTGCAGCTTTTATAAACTTAACATACTTAAACTCTCTGCTTTTAAAAATCTGCTCTATCTTGTCAAAATAGCTCTCTAACTTTACTTTTGGGTCTTCTATAGCAATCTCTTTAAATAGTCTTACAAAATAGTGCAACTCGTTGTAACGCTCCCCTTTAATATTATACATTTTACTCTGCCCAACGCAGTACCCAATAAAAGAGTGCAAGTTTTTATTGTAAAACTTTTGGTAATTTGCTTTTATAATATTTAAAAAATCTTCATCTCTATAAATTTGTGTATCCTCTCTAAAAAAAGAAAAAAGCAAATCTAAAGCCCCAGTTTCTCCCTTTTTTAGCAAGCTAAACCACTTATAAATGCTATAGAGCTGTAAATCTACATCTTCTTTGCTATTTTTACTCTTAGAGTTGGTGTTGTAGTTGTAGTGTTCTATATCTCGCTTTAGTAAAACATCCTCTTTTGATGGGATAAAAATGCCTTTATAATCTGTGTCAGAATTTGGATTATCGGTACCAAAAAGTTTAGAGCCATACATTGTTACATATAGCACTTTTGCACTATACTGAGCTTCGAACTCCTCTATAATATTTTTCACAAATACCTCTCTTTGACAAAAGCTATTGCCTCTTCTTTGCTTGCAATACTGCCCTCTAACTGCTGTGCATATACTGCATCTAAAATCTCTTTAAACTGTGGCGATGGTTTAAACCCAAGGGCAATTAAATCTCTACCTTGCATTATGCAATCTAATGGCTTATTTGCTACATTTAAATTGCTTGATTTCTCTAATAGCCATTCGCCTGCGTGGTAAATTCCAGCTTGCGATTCTGGCGTTGTTCTGCCTAAAAAGTCCGCTTTGGCTACAACTACCAACTCTTCTATATTTACCTTTGTTGCAAGGCGTCTTATAGCACTTGCTTTAGCCTTACCATGATAAAACTGCGATGGCTTTAAGTGGTGCTCTACAAGTGGGAGTATAGACTCTATAAAGTCGTGTTCGTCGCTTAATCTATAAAGCAATTTTTTAGTAGGCTCTACACCAGCATATTCGTGCCCAATCGAGCGAATGTCTCCGTTTTCATCTATGCTAGTGTGTGTTGCTTTGCCTAAATCGTGGCATAAAATTGCAAATAAAAATTTTAGCTTTTGTTTATCCTCTAGTTTAGGGTTTAACTCTTTAGCCATTGCATCTAGTGCCATCATAGTGTGCACCCATACATCGCCTTCGGGGTGGTATTTTGGTGATTGTGGTACACCTACTATCGCTTGCAATTCAGGAAAGTAACGCTCTAAAATGCCCAACTTTCGCATTAACTCAAAGCCGCGTGATGGCTTTTTAGACTTAAGAAGCAACTTCTTCCACTCTTCATAAACTCTCTCTCTTGGCAACTCTTCGAGCATTCCATCTTGAACCATATTTTTACAAAGCTCAAAACTCTCTTCTGCTAATTCAAAGCCAAATCTTGCAACAAACTGCACCGCTCTATAGACACGCAAAGGGTCCTCTATAAAGGTTTTATCGTCTATATGTTTAACTCTTTTTGCCTCTATATCGCTTAATCCACCAAATGGGTCTATAAACTCTTCTGTTCCAACATCAAAGCCCATAGCATTAATAGTAAAATCTCTGCGTCTTGCTGCTTCTGTAAAGCTTAAATGCCCATCTACTGTAACATCAAAACCACGATGCCCACTATCTACTTTCGATTCGGTTCTTGGAAAAGAGAAGTCATACTCTTCGCCATCATAACTAAACTTTAGCACACCAAAACTCTTACCCACCAAATTTACAGAGCCATACTGCTCTAAAATCGATGCCAACTTATCCAAACTATCAAGCCCATAAACTTCGACATCATAATCTTTAATAGGCAAATTCAAAAAATGGTCTCGCACACTTCCGCCTACAACAATAGCTTTTGCACCCCGTTTATTCAACTCTTTTGATACTGTTTTTATTATTTCTGGTAATTTCATAATTGTATTATAACACTAAAGCTTAATAGACTTCTTTCAAAACTCTATAAATACATCTATTGTCTATTGTGCATCATATTTTACTAATTAGGATTTCGACTTAGCAATGGCTAGGACTTCAATCCTAATTAGCAAAATCTAATGCACACTAAACAATATTTACAAAATATAGAGTTTCGCAAGAAGTCTAATAGATAGACAATATTAATATATACTGCGCTACAAGTAAATAGTATCCACCAACTCGCCAAACCCCTCTACCAAATAGCACCATTGGTATTGCATAAAAAAATCCACTAAGCGTATATAGACCATTTTCCTCCACAAAGTTTGGCTTTGCTAGCAAAAAATGATACACCAATACAGAACTTAAGCCTATTAAAAAGTGAATATTTGGGCGTTTAATATTTTTAGAGTACCAATTTATTAAATTAGTTACTCTAAACCAAACATACGCAAGAAT
>WFYP01000072.1 GCA_015490055.1 Nitratifractor sp. | reverse complement strand
TTTAAACCGTGGATTCCCGTTTTCACGGGAATGACGCAGTGGCTAGCTTTTAGCTTTGTACTTTAAGTTTAATGCATTTTATGGAGTTAAAACTCTTAACTTAATGGCATTGGAGGTGCCTTTGAGAGGTCTTTTACAATAATAAATAAAATATACAACTTTTAGAGATAAAGTAAATTAGAGGCGAAGCCACCCAAATTGCTCTGAGCTCTAAGCCCTCGGCTCTATGCTTAGGCAACGCCTACTGCTGTGCATCTAGTAGAGAGTTGTAGAATTTTTCATATTCGGTATCGTTTTCGGCTCTGGCTTTCATGGCACTTCTTGGGTGTTCTGTTAGTAAACCAGTTACCATATATGGGATGCTGTAGCCCCAGTCTAGCTCTTTCTCTAGTGGTACTATATGCTCTTCTATAAATTTTAATATTGGTCTAAGTTTATATTTTGGGTTCTTTAAAAAGCCTACTAATAACTCTAGCGGACAGTTACCGGCACCTCTGCCTAAACCTGAAATTGTTGCATCTAAAAAGCTTGTGCCATACATCATAGCTTCTATTGTGTTAGCGTAAGCTAGTTGAATATTATTGTGTGCGTGTATTCCAATTTGTTTACCGCTATCTTGTGCAACTTTTAAGTACTTTTCTGTAAGCATTCTTATCTGCTCTGGATAGAAAGAGCCGAAAGTATCGGCAATATAGATAACATCTACAGGCGTTTTGCTTACTGCTTCTAGTGCTTCGTCTAACTCGCTTTCGAAAGATTTTGCTATAGCCATAATGTTTATAGTTGTTTCATACCCCTTAGCGTGTGCTTCGTTTACAAGCTCTATCGCTTCTGGAATTTGGTGGATATATGTAGCAATTCTAACCATATCTACTACAGAGTCCTCTTTAGGTAGAAGCTCCTCTTTTACGGTTCTGCCTATATCTGACATTACTGCAATTTTCATATTGGTATTATTTTCGCCTACAATTCTTCGTATATCTTCCTCTTTACAGAAGTTCCATGCACCAAACTCTTCTTCGCTCATTAGCGTTGGCGAGTTGTTTTTACCAATCTCCATATAATCAACACCACTTGCAACACAAGTTTCGTAAACACCACGAACGAAATCGTCGCTAAAGTGGAAATTGTTTACCAATCCACCATCTCTAATTGTGCAATCTAATACTCTAATATCTTCTCTAACGCTCAAAATTGAGCCCTTTTTCTTTAACATCTCTTCTACCTTAGTAAATAATTAACATAATATTATCTTAAGTTTTCTTAGATTACTAACAAACCAGCCAGTTCTCCATATTAAAAAGCTCTTCTGTTACAGGCATACTCTTCCAGCCGTGAGACTCTAAGTACATCATTTTGCCTCCAAAATAGCCAACAATGTACTTCTCTTTATAAATCGGAAACATCCCACCTGCAAACATTGCAAAAATATCGCTATGGCTTTTTGGCTGTTCGTAAAATTTAAAATCGAAACTATGCAGAGCCTCTAAGGCGGTAAGTAGCATTTCGTTTTTTATCATAGATTTGCTCAAAATATAGTATGCAGGGTAGCTGACAGCTGGGTCTTCTAGCAAATCGCTTATGTATAGTCGCTCTTTTTTCTTATTAAACATAGGTGTAATTGTAGCTAAAAATATGTTATACTTAGGAAACTTTAGTAATAGGATTTAGTATGTTTATAAAAACTCTTTTTATAGGTATTTTACTATTTGTAATTAACTCTTGCGGAGGAGGAGGTCATAACTTTAGCAGTTATAAATTAAAAGCACCGCCAGAGGGTAAAATATATTTTGGAGCTTTTCCAGATTTTGGTGGTTCAGAAGATGAAGTAAGTGCCAAAAGAGTTAAAGCTTTTGAAGCTATTGCTCAAAAAAAGATTGCGTGGGCTATGTTTTCAGATAATTGGTTTAAAAAGGGTGGCATAAGTTATCCAAAAGACCATATTCACGCTATTTATAGTACTGGCGCTCTGCCTTATGTTCGCTTTATGCCAAGAAGCAACGAAGAGCAGTTTAAAAAAGAGATAAAGTACTCACTTCAACATATTATAGATGGTATGTTTGATAAAGAGCTTCGTCAATGGGCAAAAGATGCAAAGCGTGATAATATACCACTACTTGCAGATTTTGCAGTAGAGCCAAATGGCGATTGGTTTAGCTGGAGTGGGGTGCTAAATGGTGGCTCTAAAACAGATGGCTACGGCAACCCAAATTATCCAGATGGACCAGAGCGTTACCGAGATGCTTATCGCCATATTATAGATATATTTAGAAGCGAGGGTGTAAAAAATATTACTTGGTTTTTTCACTATAACTATGAATCTTTCCCTAACGAAGAGTGGAACCAACCAGATTATTACTACCCTGGAGATGATTATATAGATTGGGTAGGTTTTAGCTTATATGGTGCACAAACAATAGATGAAGATTGGAATGATTTAAAGTTCTCTACACAGTTAAAAGATTTTAGTGACTCTTTTAATAGAATTAAAACCAAACGACCAATAGCCTTGCTAGAGTTTGGAGTAACCGATGGGCACCCAGATGGCAATAAATCTGCTTGGCTTAAAGATGCTTTTAAAACTATACTAAAAAATCCATATGTTAAATTTAGTGCAATCAACACTTGGCATGAGAATTGGGAAAACGAAGATGGAACTTGGAGCAAACTAAGGCTAGACTCCTCTAAAGAGGTAGAACAAACTTTTAGAGAGTTGATAAAAGATAAAAATTTTATATCTGATACAAAGTTGAGATAGTTGATATTTATAGTAAATGGTATCTCCAAGTTAAAGAATTTACTTCTATAGTAATTTAATACATACAATCGTCGTTATTCTGAGTAGAGCGAAGAATCTAACTCAAAAAATCGAGATGAACTTTTAGCTTTACTGCCGTTTAAACTAGATTCTTCGCATACGCTCAGAATGACGGCGATGGTAAATATTTTCACAGCTTTAGGCTTTCAGCTTGAAGCTAAGAATATAGAATTCTTGGATTAATTAGAATGAAAATATTTTAAACTAATCACCAATATAGAGCTGTCTAGGTCTTGCTATTTTAGATGTTTTATCTTGCTTGAACTCTATCCATTGGCTTATCCAGCCGACTGTTCTGCCTATTACGAAAATTGGGGTGAACATACTTCTTGGGATTTGCAGGGCTGTTAAGATAATTCCGCTGTAGAAGTCTATATTTGGGTAGAGGTTTCTTTTTATAAAGTATTCGTCGTTTAGGGCTATCTCTTCTATCTTTCTGGCTACTTGCATAAGTTGGCTATTTAGGTTTAGCTCCTCTTTTAACTGCTCTTGTAACTCTTTTAAAATTTTGGCTCTTGGGTCGAAGTTTTTATATACGCGGTGCCCAAAGCCCATTAGTCTAAATGAATCGTTTGGGTCTTTTGCTTTGGCTATGTATCTGTCTACATTCTCAACATTTCCTATCATTTTAAGTTGCTCAATTACAGATTCGTTTGCTCCTCCGTGGGCTCTACCCCAAAGTGCTGATATGCCAGAAGAGATTGCAACATATGGGTGTGCTCCTGTTGATGCGACTCCTCTTACAACCGTTGTAGAGGCGTTTTGTTCATGGTCGGCGTGTAGGGTGAATATTGTATCTAGTGCTTTTATCTCGACCTCTTTTAT
>WFYP01000071.1 GCA_015490055.1 Nitratifractor sp. | reverse complement strand
TGTGAAAACTGTTTAATATATGGTGAAAATGGAAGTGGTAAAAGCTCAATATATAAGGCTTTGTATAGCAATCTATACTATTTCAAAGATAAAAAGATTATCTCCAATCAAGTTGATGTAGCAGATAAGTTTACTCATAGAGATTTTCGTAGTGAAGATTTAAAAGTAGAGATAGGTTTTAGTAACAATACATCTCTAAATAGGTTAAACAATAGAGTTGAGAATAGTGAATTGATAAAAAATCAAATTATTTATCTATGTGATGAAAAAGTATTCCGAAAAATAGTATCTATAGATTTTTATTCTCTTGTTGAAAATGAGTTAATAAAACACTTTTCTAAACTAGATAATCTGTTAATCTATCAAAAATTAGAAGATAAACTACGAAGAGTCAAAGAAGACAGAGTCCCTAGAGAGATACTAGAAGAGAGAAAAGAGTTAAATAGCATATTTGAAAAGTTTTTTAACGAACTTATACCGTTAGATGAGATTAATAGAATTATCAAAGAAGAGTTAAAAGAGGATTTTGAGATAGAGTTTATCATCAAAGAGTCTAAAATTTTAAATAAAACTTTTATTAGACCACAAATATCTATAAAAGTAAAAAATATTGACGACAAAGGCGACTTTAAAAATCACTTCAACGAAGCCAAACTAAAACTAATCTATTTTGCTTTGGCTAAGAGATATGAAACAGAGAGTAAACTAAAACTTCTTGTACTTGATGACTTTTTAACAAGTCTTGATATGGCAAATAGAAAGCTGATTATTCAATATATTTTAGAGAATTTTGAAGAGTATCAGAAGATTATTTTGACTCATAATATTCAGTTTTATAACCTTATTATTAGGCTTTTAAAGATGAGAGATGAGGTTAAAGATTGGGATATTAAAAATATTTTTATTAGAAGCGTTGACAATAGTTTTGAAGCACTAATTTATAATAAAGAGACAAACTACATAAAAGAAGCAGAGAACTATTTAAAAGAAAATAAGCTCAATGAAGCAGGTATCTATCTACGAAAAGAGTTTGAGAGAGTTGTTGATGAGTTACGACAAAAAAATGAAGTTGGAGCAAAAGAGAAGATGGGGAATATTATTGAGCAGATAGTAAAGCTTGATAGTACTACAGATATTAATATCAAAAAAATGCAAAAAGTTTTAAAACAGACCAAATTTTATCAAGAGAGTCTATTGCACTCTACAGCTCATAACGATATTGATAGAGAACTTTATACCAAAGAGTTAAATGGTGCTATTGTTATTTTAAAACAGTTAAATAAATTTTTAAATGTATTGAGAGATTAAGATGAAAAACCTACCAATAGGAATCCAAACATTCGCAAAAATAAGAGATAAACAAGAGAACTACATCTACATAGACAAAACAGACTTAGCACTAAATCTTATAACTAAAGAGGGAGAATATTTTTTCCTTTCACGCCCACGCCGTTTTGGCAAGTCTCTCTTTTTAGATACCCTAAAGAATATATTTGAAGGAAAAAAGAAGCTCTTTGAGGGGCTTTATATTTACGATAAATGGGATTGGGAAACCACTTATCCTGTAATAAAAATTAGCTTTGGGTTAGGAGTAGTTAAGAGTATAGCAGACTTAAATATGCGAATATTAGCTATATTAAAAGAGAATCAAAAACGACTAGGTATAGAGTGTGAAAGTCTTAATGATACAAGTGGTTGTTTCCGAGAACTGATTATATTAGCTTATGAAAAATATAATCAAAAAGTGGTTGTTTTAATAGATGAGTACGATAAACCTATTTTAGATAATATAACAGATAAAAAGGTTTCACAAGAGGTAAGAGATGGATTAAAAAATATCTACTCCGTTATTAAAGATAGTGATGAATATCTTAAATTTGCTTTTTTAACAGGTGTAAGTAAATTTTCAAGAGTTAGCCTTTTTAGTGGTTTAAATAATTTGGAAGATATATCATTAGATGCAAACTATGCAACTATCTGTGGATACACGCACAGTGATATAAAAGAATCCTTTGAAGAACGATTAGACGGTGTTGATTTAGATGAGTTAAAAAAGTGGTACAACGGTTATAACTTTTTAGGAGAGGGGGTTTATAACCCTTTTGATATATTGCTCTTTTTTTCCAAGAATAAAATCTATAGCCACTATTGGTTTGAGACAGGTAGCCCAGCATTTTTGATTGAGCTTTTAAAAGAGCAAAGATATTACTTGCCAAGTTTAGAAAATATCTATATGAGTGAGACCGATTTAAGTAGCTTTGATGTAGATGATATAAAAATAGAGACACTTCTTTTTCAAACAGGGTATTTAACTATTCAAGAGGTTAAGACACGCTTTAATCAACGAATGTTTAAATTAGGTTATCCAAACCTTGAAGTAAGAACAGCTCTTAATGAACGAATCTTTCGCTATCTCTTAACCGATAGTATTTTACAAAAAAATCCTATATTTGATGCTATTGAGTTTAAAGATATGACCATATTTGAAAATGCAATCCGTCAACTCTTTGCTATCTTACCTAATGATAGTTATCGAAAAAATAAAATGCAAAATCATGAAGGATATTATGCTAATGTTATCTATGCTTATTTAGCAGGGTTGGGTATTGAGTTTAGAGCTGAAGATACCACGAATTTAGGGCGAATTGATTTAACCATTGCTACACCTGATATGAGTCAAGTCTATATTATTGAGTTTAAAGTAGTGGAAAATACAAATAGGAATGGCAAAGCATTAGAGCAGATAAAAGAGAAGAAGTATCATGAAAAATATCTAAATAGAGCCAAAGAGATAACTATTGTTGGGATTGAGTTCTCTAAAAAAGAGAGAAATATTTGTAAGTTTGAGTGGGAGAGAGTCAAGTAATCTCTATTAAATTAATATTCAGTTCATCTTGATAGTATATAGTTCATAAATAGATATTCAAATAAAGGATTAAAAAATGAATGCAAAAAAATTACTATTTTTACTAGGTGTTGGGGCAACACTACTCACAACTAATGTTATGGCTGACGATGCCAATGCAAGAGCTATTATGGAAAAAGTTGATGCTAGAGATGATGGGCAGACCTTAGAGCAAGATATGCTTATGGTGCTTATTGACAAAAATGGAAATAA
>WFYP01000070.1 GCA_015490055.1 Nitratifractor sp. | reverse complement strand
TAATAGAGCAGTCATCTCTTCTCTCCAGTTAGTAAATTTAACATATTGTCTATAATTTTCTCTTTATTAAATATATTTTTAGTCAAAGTCTCACAATTTTGTGTAAACTTTTCTATCTCTTCTTTTGGAGTATCTATAGCTTTTTTGAATATATCTTTTATCTCATCGGTATTATTTGGCTGAGCATAATAACCTAAATTATTATCTTTAACAATCTCTGCCGCATCTCCATTTAAAATAGCTAATATTGGTTTTTTAGCAGCAATATATGTCTGTATTTTAGCGGGTACAGTTAAAGAGAATATTGGCTTATCTACCAAAGATACAATTAAAAAATTGCTTGCTTTAAAATATTTTGACATCTCATCTCTAGGTTTTCTGCCCCAAAATATTATATTTTGATACTCTCTATTATTAACAATGCTTTTTAAAGCTTCTAATTCTGAGCCATCTCCTATAATATTTAATTGTGATTTATCAATATACTCCTGTGGCAGGTTGCCATATGCATTAATCACATTCTCTAAATTTTGCACCTTTCCAATATTTCCAGCAAAAGTAAAGTGTACTCTTTTATCTTTAGAGAATTCAAAAGCTTCCAAATTCTCATTTAACTCATCTGCCCAATTTGGGAAGTACTCTATCTTTTTTTCAGCATCAATATATGGCTCTATTCTCTTTGTAAAGCCTTTTGCTGAGACAGCTAAATTTGTGCTATTTCTATATACAAACTTTACAAATTTATCTAGTGTATATTCTAAAAATTTTCGCTTTTTAAAGCCATATGCATAGACACTATCTGGCCAAATATCTTGTATCCATAAAGTTGTTGGTTTATTGTAATATTTTTGTATTAAAACAGCCGGAACCATACCAGTTAGTGCTCCTACATCAAATCCAAAAACATAGTCATACTTTTTCCCAATTTTTAGTGCCACAAAGCTTCCAAGAGTCATAAAGGTAAAATATTTCAAAATCTTTTTAAATAGGCTCTCTTTATATCCAGTAACCGCCTTTACCCTATAAACGGTTAGTCCTTCATAATCCTCTTTAGAGTACCAACTATTTTTGTAATTATTTAGTATCTTTCCAGCAGGATATGTTGGGTTTTGTGTTAAAACATCTACTTTATAACCTTTATCTTGCCAAGCTAAAGCAATTTCGTTAATTTTAAACTCTTCGGGATAAAAGTACTCTGTTACTATAAGGATTTTTTTGCTCAACACTCTCTCCATACAGTTTTATTCACATAATCTGTATAAGAGAGAATAACTCTCAGCACCTTATCAGAGACATTTGGCATACTATAATCGGCTACTTTTCTTAATGTAGCTTCTTGCTGAGTATCTAAAACTTTAAGTGCTTGTAGTATTCTCTCTTTTCCTAACCCAGTCATCATTACACTAGCCTCTTCCATCGCTTCTGGTCGCTCGTGTGCTTCTCTAATATTCACCGCTTTAAAGCCTAAAATAGATGCCTCTTCGCTAATTGTTCCGCTATCGCTTAAAACCGCTTTTGACTCTTTTTGCAACTTAACATAATCGCTAAATCCCATTGGCTTCATTAATGATATTAATTTATCAAACTCTACACCCATCTGCTCTATCTTATTGCGTGTTCTAGGGTGCGTAGATACTATAATTGGCAATTTATAAAGTTTTGCAATAGCATTAAGTGTATCGACTAAATTTAAAAAGTTTCTATCTGAACTAATATTCTCTTCGCGGTGTGCAGATACCACAAAATATTCGCCTCTATTTAATTGCAACCGCGATAGAATATTTGAAGCCTCTATATCTTTTAACTTGCTATTTATAACTTCAAACATTGGGCTACCTGTTTTTATAATTCTATCGGCTGGCAAACCTTCTCGAAGCAGATATTCTCTTGCGATATCGCTATATGTTAAATTTATATCGGCTGTATGGTCCACAATTTTTCGGTTTGTCTCTTCTGGTACTCGTTGGTCAAAACAGCGATTTCCTGCCTCCATATGAAATATAGGTATATGT
This sequence comes from Nitratifractor sp., assembly GCA_015490055.1. Lineage (GTDB taxonomy): Bacteria > Campylobacterota > Campylobacteria > Campylobacterales > Sulfurovaceae > JAADEQ01. The sequence continues at coordinate 401 of WFYP01000070.1, read as the reverse complement.
CTCTTTTTTGCTGGAATAGCACACAAACAAGAGTTTGTATCGCCCAGTATAAGTACAGCTTCTGACTGCTCTTTTTCAAAAATTGGGTCGATTTCTATTATTATTTTACCGATAGTCTCAGATGCACTAGCACCAGCTGCATTTAAAAAATAATCAGGCTTTCTAAGGTTAAAATCTTTAAAAAATACTTCATTTAACTCATAATCATAATTTTGCCCAGTATGTACTAAAATATGCTCTATCGCCTCAGACTCTTCTAATTTAGCAATAACCGCAGATAGTCGAATAATCTCTGGTCTTGTGCCAACTATTGTCATTACTTTTAACTTTTTTATCATATTACACCTCTAAATAGTATGTATCTGGATTACTGTCGTCATAATTCTCGTTTGCCCAAAGAA
>WFYP01000069.1 GCA_015490055.1 Nitratifractor sp. | reverse complement strand
TATTGATAAAATAAGCAGTTATAATAAAAACTAAAGCATTGATTATTATAAAAATAAGCATTTCGTTTTTCTTAACTTCCCCTGTTACACTTACTCTGTTTTTGGTTCTTGGATTTTTAGCATCTATATCGTCTATAACATTATCAAACTCCTCGGCTCCACGATAACCAAAGTTAGATACAACAACTTGCCAACGTGAACCGTTTATCTCCCAAATATCTGTACCAACACCATTTTCAACCTTTTTTCCATTTTCCCAAAAAGCTGTAATAAAGGTATGAAGAACAGTAACCTCAAACTGCTCAAAGGCAACTGCTATTGCCTCTTCATGCGTTGCCTCTTGTGCTACAAAAGACTCAACAAAACTACCATTTGGAAATAGCATAGAGATGTCAAGTTGTACCACTACTGATTCACCAAAATTTTCCATCTCAAAAACTACTGCTGTAATACCTGGGAAAAGACCATCTGCAAATAGATAATCTTCCATTGGCTCTAAGACAACATCATTCTCTCCTAAAATCTCTATTAACTTCTTATTAACATCTATATCTAATATTTTACTCATTTTTATACCTTAAATTTTTAGTGTTAATAATAGTTAAATATGGCTTTAATTCTCTTTTTTCTTAGGGTTTAACTATCAGATTAATTAGATTTTTATGAATGGTGTAGGTTGGGTATAATGCCCAAATGCCAATGAGTTAAAAAATTCTGATTATAACGAATTGTGTGGGCAACCCATATAACCATTCCTAGAAGTAGAAATCAATAAATTATGAAGCCAATTATCATGATAACGAAATCCATTTAATCGTTCAGCAGGAGAGAACTTTCCATTATATTTTTTGATAATATAAGGAGAGGAAGGAGCAAAGTTATGAATAAGAGCATAAGCTCTAATAAGCTTGTTTGCACTATGAATATTGCTATGAAAATATCGTGCTGAGTAGATAAATCTATCCATACAATCCATTATAATCTATCAATCATATTACTTGTTCTGTAGACTGATGTATGACTATAATAGCCTACAAAGAACTCCTTTTTATAATAGAGTTTCAAGAGTTTATCTTTTAATTGGCATGTTTCATATCTAATAAAAAGTAGTTTACACTTTGGGAACTGATGGCTTTAGCCTCGCCTATTGTTTGACGCGACTAAAGTCTGCGTTTCCTAAAAAAGTGTAAACTACTTATGAAACATGCCTTTTAATTTTCAAAGAAGCTATTATCTAAGGTATAAAAGGAGAAATTTCCACTATCTATATTTTTAGAATCATTCGTTCTATCTACAAATTCATCTAATTGAAAATTATAGAGTTCTTAAACAATAGAAGTCTTTTCTAATGAAAATAGAACCGATATAAATATTAATCCAAAACTAAAATTTACTATAAAGAGTACAAGTTTTGAATTGAGAGAAGATAAAAAATGCTTCAACAAACTTTGAATTTGTATTTAGCTTCACCAGACACACTACAAACTCTCTCCCCGTAAAACATCCAACAAATTAGTAGCATAAGAGCCTTTAGGCAAAGTAAACTCCAACTCATAGTGTGCTTTCTCTTCGACATAACGTTTCTTAATATCGGTAACTCTTATCCAAGCATAACGTCTTGCTCCATTTTCAGCTATCTCTTCATCATAATTTTGCTCAATAAGCCCTGCAACCTTTTGGGTTCTTGTAGTACGCTTTCCTGCTAAAAGACCAGAGGGGGCGATGTCCCACTCTTTGAAACGTTTTGATTCTTCCTCTAAACTCTCTAACTCAAAAACGCGTCCAAAAGGGTAGTGCATCATTAAGTCTCCATCCAAGAGTTTAAAAAAGTGTGCTTGCTCTTTTGTTCCTTTGAGTGAACCTTGTGGCAATTCAAAAACTTTTTCGGCATCTGCTTCGCTAAAGGCTTCAAGTAGAAGTGAAAGCTCTATACGTTTAGAGAGCCAAGCGTTAAAGAGATGAGATTGATAAGCATTAATAAGAAAAGTTCGTGTCTTTCTATCTCGAATCTTTAAAGTTCCATCTAAGATGGCTTTTCCCTCTTTGTAGTTGTCTCCTTGGTTTCCAAAACGCTGATTTCCAAAATAATTAGGTACTCCATTGGCTTTTACCCATTTTAATACAGAGTCTAGTTTATCTTTTTGAACTCCAAGCACCTTTTTTAGACGAACTTTAAAGTGGTTTCCTTTTAGGTGACCTACTCTTATTTTATTGTTATGTCTGTAGGTATTAAGAATTTTAATTTTATCATGGTTAAAGGTTTTTAACTTCTCTTCATTATCTTTTGCAAGTAGTGATATATATTGCATAGTCATTGCATTTTTATCTTTTAGACCTGCATAACCTATATCTCTCTCTTTTATCTTACAATATCTAGCTATTGCTTTTATCATCTCCCATGTGGTCATATCTTTTTTACGCACATGTAAAATAAGATGTTC
>WFYP01000068.1 GCA_015490055.1 Nitratifractor sp. | reverse complement strand
GTTACAATAGTGATGAATGGATTGCTATAAGACTATATTATAGACCAAGAGATAAGCAATTAACAAAAAGAATAAACTCAAATAGTGAAATATTAACCGATATTAATATATTACTAGATGTAGCAATAGTACAATTTAAAATAGATTCGACAACAAATATAAAACTATTTACAGACCAAGATATACCTAAAACTCTTTTAAATCAAAATAGTTTTTTAAAGCTTTTAAGAAAGACTCTTAGTTCATTTAAAAATGCATCTTATTTAAACATATCTCTAAAATTAGGTATAGGAGAGCATATTATTATTGCAGATAAAAGATACCCATTGATAAACTTAACATTTAACTCTAACGGAAGATATTGTGATGAGGACAAATATATCAAAGAGTTAAGTAATGAACTTTTTTTAGTATCTGAACTATCTGAAAATAATATTAGATTTGAGATACCACTAATTGACAATTAATGTGGTATAATGCCACACAAAAATTTAAATTAACATTTACCAAGGAGTAAAAATTGGATTCTCAACCCCCCTCGAGTTATGAACATTCTTCTATAAAGCATTTTTTCTTTGAATATATCGATATTATATTAGGTGTAATCTTTTCTGCACTATCTTTTTATTTTCATACCAATAGCAGTAAAGAGTTAAGTGTTATAACAACGGCTATTGCAATAGGTGCATTTTCTATGACAGTTGCAGAAATTGCAGATATTTTAGCCGATAGATTTGAAGAACCATACGCTAGTTTTGTATTAACCTTCTCTGCTGTTGTTGTAGAGATTGTACTTCTTTATATGATTATAGCTAATGCAAATGAGTCTGCACAAGGTTTAGCAACTGTAAAAGGTGGTATTATTTCAGCTGTTATAGTAGATATGAATGTACTATTAGGAATTGCTGTATTTATTGGAGGGCTAAGCTTTAAAGAGCAAGAGCATAACGAAGATACATCTAGCACTTATACAACAATTCTTTTGGTAGCTGCATCTGCTCTTTTAGTTCCTAGTATTTTAAACTATACTAATAATGAGGCTGGTCTTTTTCAAGCTTCTGTAGTTATTGCAACTTTACTTATGATATTTTATGTTTTTATATTTATTTTTCAGACAAAAACACATAAACATTTCTTTAAAGCCACAGCAAAGAGTAGAATGTTTGTAATTAAAAAGAAAAAAAGAGAACACGGAGAGTTATTTGAACACCATGAACACGATGACTATATTTTTGAAAAGTTATCTAGCCCAATAAACTTAATAATTATATTTCTTTTGATTTTAACTATTGGCTTTTTAGCAGAGATGTTTGCAAAAGATGGAATGGTTTTAGCTAAAGAGTACAATATTTCAGCTGGTTTAGCTGGTTTGATAATTGCAATTATCTCAGTTTCTCCAGAGATTATGACAGCCATAAAAGCAGCAAAAGATGATGAAATTCAAAGAGTTGTAAATATTGCAATGGGTGCTTCTACAGTTTCTATTATGATTACTGTTCCAATTTTGATGTTACTATCATACTTTAACGGTATTAACTTTGCATTAGACTTCAACGCTTTTCAAGTTGGTGCATTAATTCTTACCATTATTTTAGCTTGGAAAACAACAGACGATGGAGAAACGAACTATTTCGAAGGTATCTCACATTTAATGTTCTTTGCAGCATATGCAACTATTGCTACTTTATATCATTAACTGAAGTTAGAAGTTTCAACTTCCAACTTCAAACTTATAACTTATAACTTTCAAGCTTAGCTATCAAAAGCCTTAATATAATCTTTATGAGAAGATTTTATATTATCTTCTTCTTTATCTATTAAGTCGATATTATTCTCTTTTATGGCTCTCTCTAGTAACTCTATTCTTTCTATCAAGTAACCATATAACTCTTTTTCAATATCTGGCATAACATTGTGTTTTAATGGCTCTTTATTATCAACTCTTTTAGCTACATGAGCTGGTACACCTACTGCTGTACACTCTGCTGGTACATCTTTTACAACAACAGAGTTCGCTCCAATTTTAGCATCTTTTCCAATTACTATATTGCCTAAAACTTTTGCACCCGCACCTATAGTTACATTATCTTCTATTGTTGGGTGTCTCTTGCCTTTAGATAGACTAACACCGCCAAGAGTAACTTGCTGGTAAATTAAAACATTATTACCAATTATTGTAGTCTCTCCAATTACTACACCGGTTGCATGGTCTATAAAAACACCATCTCCTATAGTCGCACCTGGATGAATATCTACAGTTGTTAAAAATTGTCCAATAGCCGAAATTAATCTAGGTAAAAAGCGTAAACCTTTTAGATATAGTGCATTACTAATTCTATAGAAAAAAAGAGCCCACACACCTGGATAGTTAAAACACAATTCAAATGTAGATTTAAGTGCTGGGTCATTCTTTTTAACTGTTTTAAAATCATTAACTATTTTACTAAATACTCCCATTTTATTCCTCTAATTAATTGCTTGAATCGTCTTAAGATAGCTATTTTCGCTTAAATATAGATAAAGTTTGCCTAAAAGTGCCTCTTTTTGTTTATCATCTATTAAAGCAGATTCAATAATATTACTTTTTAACTTTTTATCAATAGCTCCAATGTCATAATCTAAATCATCTAAAATATCCATTAAATTTTGAGCCTCTAGTATTGAATCTATTAGATACTCTCCATTCTTATTAAACTTTATAACAGCCTCAGTTGGGTGTGTAAATAGATTATGCTTCATTCCCAAAACCTCTTGGTATGCACCGGTTAAGAAAAATGCTAAAAAGTACTCCTCTTTATCTACATCTATATCGTGCAACTTCAAAGGTGCAGAGTTATCAAATCCAATTTCACCATCGCTATCACAAGTTATATCCCAAATAGATGCTGCTTGCGTTGGCTCGTCACTTAAGTGAGATATTGGCATAATAGGGAATTTTTGTGCCAATCCCCAAAAATCTGGAAGCGATTGAAAAATAGAGAAATTAACTAAATACTTCTCTTGTATTTTACTCTGCAATTTCTCTAACTCATCACTCCCCTCTTTTGCAAGTAAAACTATAGCTTTTTTTATAATTAAATTGACTAAAATTTCAGTATTTGAGCGGTCTTCTAAATCTATATATCCTAAGTCAAACAGAGTAAGCAAGCTATCTAAATGGTCTATTGCATCATGCAGATACTCGCGTGCACTGTTTCTGTTTATAGATTTGTATAAATCGTACAACTCTTCTATTAAAGGTGGATTTTTGCTCTTAAGTCTTAACGACTTTTCGTGATACTCTTGAGAAAATAGCTCTAACACTGGAGCAATTAGTACAGAGTGGTTAGCCGCAATAAAACGCCCAGACTCTGTAAATATATTTGGCTCTTTTACGCCCTTGTTTTTAGAAATCTCTTGCATTAAAAATATTACATCGTTTGCAAACTCTTTTATAGAGTAGTTACGGCTATCACTCTTTTGATTTTGCGAATACTCTACAGCTAAGCCCCCTCCAATATTTATAGCACTAAGCCCAGTAGCTCCCCTATTTTTTAAATCTGCATATATATTTCCAGCTTCTCTAAGTGCTTTTTTAAGTGGACCAATCTCCTCCATTTGAGAACCTATATGAAAATGTATCATACTAAAGAGCTCTATTAGCCCCTCTTTCTCTAACATATCATAAGCTTCTAAAAGCTCTGTAGATGTTAATCCAAATTTAGAGCTATATCCACCACTCTTAGCCCACGCACCAATACCAGAGCTGTGCATTCGAATACGCATACCAATTTTTGGAGCAATATTATCTTGATATTTAGAGTTAAACTCTCTATTAACTTCTAAAATAGTCTCTAACTCATTAAGCCCTTCTATAGTTACTGTAATATTATGTCCACTCTTGGCAGCTATAAAACATAGAGCTATCATCTCTTTATCTTTAAAACCATTTACAGTAATTGGAGCACCTAAATTTGTCTTTGCCATTGCGATAATAAGTTCTGCTTTTGAACCTGCCTCTAAACCATAATTATATTCGCTAGATATATTTACTAATTCATTCACAAAGTTTGGAAATTGATTTACTTTTAAAGGGAACACCGCATTAAAACTACCACTATAGTTAAACTCTTTAGATGCACGAGTAAATTCACTAAAGAGTAACTCTATCTGCTTTTTTATTAAGTGTGGAAAACGAAGAAGTATAGGACCTTTATAGCCTTTCTCTCTAATATCTTTAGTTATATTTAAAAGTGTTGGCTCATTTCCACAAGAAACTACAATATCATCATCAATAATTTTAAAATTATCATTACCCCAAATAGATAAGCCCCAATCTTTTCTCA
>WFYP01000067.1 GCA_015490055.1 Nitratifractor sp. | reverse complement strand
GTGATAATAAAGAGGATGTTGATTATGTAGCAAAACGCTTAAATTCTGTAAGAAAACTAGAGCGTATTTCAGATAGATGTGTTAATATTGCTAAATTAAAAAAGTTTGCAATCGAAGGTGGAAAACTTAAACTGTGAATGAGACAATTTTAGTCATTGAAGATAACGAAGATATTTTAGAGCTAGAAGAGTTGCATTTAACTAAGGCTGGCTTTGATGTTTTGGGATTTATGGATACCAAAGGGGTTGAGCAAGCTTTAGAAGAGGAGAGTGTATCTTTAATGATTGTCGATAGAAACTTGCCAAATGTAGAGGGTAGCGAATTTGTAAAAGAGCTTAGAGAGTTAGGCTACGATATGCCTGTAATCTTTGTAACCGCAAAAGATAGCGACGATAATGTGCAAGAGGGTTTTTTAAGAGGTGGCGATGATTATATAAAAAAGCCATTTAATATGAATGAGTTGGTTTTAAGAGTCAAAGCACATATTGCTAGATATGCTGGAATTAGCAACAAGGTTAAATATAAAGAGTTACTTTTAGATAAAGATAGCAATAGTGTTTTGCTAAATAAAGAGCCTTTAAAACTTACAAATTTAGAGTTTAAGTTAATTGAGTATTTAATTAAAAACAAAAACCGAGTAGTGCCAAGAGAAGAGCTTTTAGAAGAGGTTTGGCAGGAAGATGTAGGCTATAAGAGCGTTAATATGGCAGTATCGAGATTAAAATCTAAATTAGAGACAAAAGATACTTATATAGAAGCTGTGCGTGGAGTAGGTTATAAAATATGCTAAAGTTGCATCAATACTTTCTGCGAAGTACACTTTGGGTTGTTACGGTATCATTTTTGGTAACAGCCCTTTTTGCCTTTTATTTTGCGAAGCAAAGTGAGATAGATACTACTAAGCAGACTCTAAAAAATATACTTAATGTTGCTACTATTCAAAAGAATTTAAACAATAGTTATCTTGATAAGTTGGGTAGAAACAGTAAAGTTAGAGTGACTTATATTGATGAAAATGGCAAAGTGCTTTTTGATAACAAACACAATCCAAAAGATATGGAAAACCATTTAAATAGGCCAGAGATTGTTGAAGCCAAACTTAAAGGCTTTGGAACTAGTGCTAGATATTCGCATACATTAAAAAAAGATTTAATATATGTTGCCAAACATTTAAAAAGTGGCTACTTAAGGGTGGCACTTGCTCAGAAATCTATCTATAGTAAAGTCATAGATATAATGGCTAAAATATTAATATATTTTATTATTTTAGTTGGATTATTGCTCTATTTTAGTAGCAAGATAAATAACAAAATATCTAGCGATAGTCAAAAGATTGCTGATTCACTAGAAGCGATGCTAAATAAAGATTTCTCTATCTATTTAGGAGATGTTGGCTGTTGTCTAGAGTTTAAAAAGATTGCTAAAAAAATTACAAAAGTGGCAAAAAAGTTAAAAAAACGCCAAAAGCAAAAAGAGAAATATACCAATAGGTTAAAAGAGATTACAAAACGCCAAGGCGATATAATATCTGCTATTAGCCACGAGTTTAAAAACCCAGTTGCAGCGATTGTTGGGTATGCTCAAACTGTAAATGAAACGCCAGATTTAAACGAGAGCTTAAAACATAAATTTATTACTAAAATAGAGAGTAATGCAAATAAAATATCTACAATGATAGACACTTTGGCACTATCTATAAAATTGGAAAATGACTCTATTGCCCTTAGTAAAAGCACTTTTAATCTAAAAGATATAGCAAAATCTACCAAAGAGATGCTAGAGCAAAAGTACAAGGGGCGAGAGATAATTTTAGAGTGCGAAGATATGCAGGTAAATGCCGATAGAAATATGTTAGAGAATGTATTTATAAACTTAATAGAAAATGCCCTTAAGTACTCCGAAGATGAGGTTATAGTTAGATGCAATAATGAGAGAGTAGAAGTTATAGACAGAGGCGTTGGAATAAGTAGTAGCGATATAAAAAGAATTAAAGATAAATTCTACCGTGTAGATGGAATTAGCTGGAATAACTCTATTGGAGTAGGGTTATATATTGTAGATTATATTTTAAAACTGCACAATATGGAACTTGATATAAGAAGCGAAGATGGCGAAGGCTCAGTATTTAGTTTTGATATAAAAAATATTTTGGCGTAATGTAAAAATTGGAATATATAAGAGTTAGAGCTTATTTTTAACTACAATTAATAATAAACAGCTATAATTCCGGCTGTTTAGCTTGGCTGCATAATTTTTACTTTCTACTGCGTTAAAACCTTCAAGATTTTTTCATAGATTTGCAAAGAGAGTTTTTGGGGTTAGCCCATATTTGTGCATCTATTGCAAACACAAGGGCACCTCTAAAAATAGGTGATACCCACAACATCTCTAGCTTTTCTCTAGGCTAGGCACTCTTTCGCAGTCCTAGCTAAAGCTAAGTCAAGAAAGAGTAACGACGCATAGAGGAAAGTTAGAGATGCCCGAAGGGTGGACAATGCAAACGCAATCTTGCACAAGATATTTAAGTCGTCTTAGCTTTGGCTAGGACTCATAAATCTCTTGCGCAATCTTACATTTGCATTGTCCATTGTGGGTATTACCTATTATTAGAGATGCCCTTAATTTAATATAAAGAAGAAACATGAAATTTGAAGATTTTAATTTTAAACCAGAGTTGGCAAGTGCCATTAACAAAGCAGGATTTAGAGAGCCTAGTCCTATTCAGCAAGAGGCGATTCCTTTAGTTTTAGAGGGACACGATTTAATTGGTCAGGCACATACAGGTACAGGAAAGACAGCGGCATTTGCACTACCAATTTTAAATAATTTAGATTTAAATAAAGGTGTAGAAGCACTTGTAATTGCACCAACTAGAGAGCTTGCAGTTCAAGTAAGCGATGAGATATTTAGATTTGGTAAAGAGCTTGGAATTAAAAGTGCAACAGTTTATGGTGGTACACCGTATAATAGACAAATTGAGCATGTAAAAAATGCTAATGTTGTTGTAGCAACTCCAGGAAGACTTATAGACCTTTTAAATAGTAAAAAGATTAAGCTAAATCCATCGGTAGTAGTACTTGATGAAGCAGATGAGATGCTAGATATGGGTTTCTTAGATGATATTAAAGAGATTCTAAGTATTATTGGAGACGAGCATCAAACTTTGCTTTTCTCTGCTACAATGTCTAAAGAGATTAAAGCACTTGCAAACAAGATTTTAAAAGAGCCAAAGAGCGTATCAATTACAAAAAGCGAAGTTACTAACTCTCATATATCACAAGAATTTTATGTTGTAAATGAAAATGAAAAAGATGATGCATTAATTAGATTAATCGACTTTTATAATCCAAATAAGAGTATAATATTTTGTCGTATGAGAAGAGAAGTTGATAGATTATCTACATTCTTAAATGCACAAGGTTACACTTGTAAAGGGCTTCATGGAGATATGAGCCAACGCGAGAGAGAAATAACTATTAAAGAGTTTAAAAAGGATAATTTAGAGATATTAATTGCAACAGATGTTGCGGCTCGTGGACTAGATGTTAATGATGTAAGCCATGTGTTTAACTACCATATTCCTTTTGATTCTCAAAGTTATGTTCATAGAATTGGTAGAACTGGTCGTGCTGGTAAAGATGGTATGGCAATATCTATTGTAACACCTGGTGAGTTTAGAGCATTGCAGAAAATTCAAAAGAGTGTTGGTAGTGCAATAGAGGCTAAGGCAGTTCCTAGAATTAGTGATGTAGAGAGTAAAAAGAGTGTTGAAATAGTTGAGTTAATTACCGATACAGAGGTACTAAACGGTGCAGTTGATTTAGTAGAGTATCTAAAAGGTGAATTCGATATAGGCACTATCGCTTATAAATTAGCATCTATTGTTTTAGGACAAAATGAAGTTAAAGGTCGCGATAAAATCGGTAAGAGCGAAGAGGAGATAGCAAAACTTGCAACTCAAAGCAAAAACGATAGAGGTGGCGACAGAAGAGGTCGTGGCAGAAGAAACGGCGGAAGAAGAAATGACCGCAGAAGAGGCGGAGGCGACAGAGGTAGATCAGAGAGATCTGGCGGTGGCAGAAGAAGAGAGAGTCGAAAAAGAGACAGATAGCCTTTTAGGGGTTAGTTGTTAGTGATTAGTGGAAATTAAACTATTACTTTATTTCCACTTTGATTAGAAATGCATAATATATAATATAAAATCCTTATTCTCACTTCTATTATGTATATAAATTACAAAAATATTTAAAAACTACAAGAAATTAAATTAAATCAAAAAAACTTTTATAATTGTTTGGGTATAATACGCGCGGTCTGTATTCTGATAGCAGAAAAGACACATGTAGTTAATCCTTGATAAGGTTGCGCATTTGCGTTAAGGACTACAGAGGTATAAACCTATTACTATTTTTTTACAAGGAGCTAACCTATGGTTACAATGAAAGACTTACTAGAATGTGGTGTACACTTCGGACACCAAACAAGAAGATGGAATCCAAAAATGAAGAAATTCATATTTGGTGAGAGAAAGAATATCTATATTATTGACTTACAAAAGACACTTAGATACTTTAAGTATACTTACAATGTTGTAAGAGATGCAGCTGCTGAAGGTAAAACAGTACTATTTGTTGGTACTAAGAAGCAAGCTAGAAATGCTATTAAAGAGCATGCTCAAAGATGTGGTATGCCATTTATTGCTACAAGATGGTTAGGTGGTATGCTTACAAACTATCCAACAATTAAAAAGTCTATCAGAAAGCTTGAAATTATTGAGCAGATGGAAGAGAATGGTCAAATTAACCTTCTTACTAAAAAAGAAGCTTTAATGTTAAGAAGAAAAAAAGAGAAACTATTAAAGTATTTAGAGGGTTATAGAGATTTAAAGAAAACTCCAGATATGCTATTTGTTGTAGATGCTGTTAAAGAGCACATTGCAATTAAAGAAGCTAGAAGAATGGGTATGAAAATCATTGCTCCATTAGATACAAACTGTGACCCAGATTTAATTGATTACCCAATTCCAGGTAACGATGATGCAATTAGATCTATTAATCTATTCTGTAGAGAGATGGCAGATGCTATTATTGAAGGTAAAGCTTTAGCAGCAGAGGCTAATGGTGAAGAGGCAGAAGGTGAAGTAGAGGGTATTTCTGAAGCTGCTGCAGAAGCTGCAAATGTAAGTAAAGAAGAGATTGCAGAAGTTAAAGAAGAAGTAGCTGAAAAAGCAGACAGAACAGCTAAAGAGACAAAAGAAGAAGCTAAAGTTGAAGAGAAAGCATCTGAAGATAAAAAAGGTGATGATTTAACTAAAATCAAAGGTATTGGTAAAGCATATCAAGCTAAATTAAATAGCGAAGGTGTATTTACATTTGAAGATGTAGCTGGAATGAGCGAAGAGCAAATTGCAACTATGGAAGAGAAGTATAGCTTTAAAGGTGATTTTAAAGAGTCTGTAGCTCACGCAAAAGAGCTAGCAGCAGCTAAGTAAGGAGAGATTTATGGCAAATTTTGGACCAAAAGATATTAAAAAACTTAGAGAGATGACAGATGCTGGTATGATGGATTGTAAACAAGCATTAGCAGCAACTGATGGTGATATGGAGAAAGCACAAGAGTGGCTAAGAAAAAAAGGTCTTGGTGCTGCTGCTAAAAAAGCTGACAAAGTAGCTGCAGAGGGTGTTGTTGCTATTAAAGCTGATGGTAATAAAGCATTTATGGTAGAGATTAACTCTCAGACTGACTTTGTTGCTAAAAACGAAAAATTCCAATCTTTTGTAAATGAAGTATTAGAGCATTTAGCTGCTAACGACTTTGATACAGCAGAAGAGGTTAATGCAAGTGAAATTAATGGTCAGCCATTTGCTGATTATTTAGCACTTCAAATTGCTACTATTGGTGAAAACTTAGTTGTTAGAAGATATGCTAAAGTTGTAACTGATGGTTCTCTTGGAACTTATGTTCACGCTAATGGTAAAGTTGGTGTTATCGTTGCTAGTGATACAGAGGGTGTAGAAGATGCACTTAAAAACATTGCAATGCACGCAGCTGCAATGAACCCTAACTATATTAATGAAGCAGCAGTTCCAGCTGAAACTATCGAAAAAGAGAAAGAGATTGCAAGAGAGCAGTTAATTAAAGAGGGTAAACCAGAAGCTATTTTAGAGAAAATTCTTCCAGGTAAAATTAAGAGATTCTTACAAGATAACACTTTAGAGAATCAAAAATTTGTTATGGATGACAAAATCTCTGTAGGTGAAGCTCTTAAGCAAGCTAACAAAGATGCTAAACTAACTGAATATGTAAGATTCGAGCTTGGTGAAGGCGTTGAAAAAGTAGAAGAGGACTTTGCAGCGGAAGTTGCTAAGCAAATGGCTTAAGCCTTTTCTTGAATATATTAGTAGTGCTTTTGCACTGCTAATCTTCTTACCTACAAAAACTACATATGAATTCTGAAAAATTATTAAATATTTTAAATAGAAAAAATGTCTTTTTAAGCGGTGGTGCTGGTGTTGGAAAGAGTTATTTAACCAGTAAAGTAATTGCCGATATGCAAGCTAAAGATAAGAATGTTATACCCCTTGGTAGCACAGGAATAAGTGCTGTAAATATAGGTGGATATACACTACATAGCTTTTTTATTTTTGGTTTGGCAAAGTCACTAGAAGAGCTTAAGGCTTCTGATAAAAAGAGTCGAAGCAGAATTTCAGAGTTAAAAAAGATACTTAAAAATACCGACTTAATTATAATAGATGAGATTAGTATGGTTTCGGCTAGAGTTATGGATATGATTTACTATAGATTAAACTCTCTTAATTACAATGGTAAACTTATGGTTGTGGGGGATTTTTATCAACTTCCTCCTGTAATTAGAAATAGCAATAGTAACGATAAACTTTTTAAAGATGAAATTTATGCATTTGAGAGTTCTGCTTGGAATAGGTTTGATTTTGAACCAATTATTTTAAAAGAGGTTAAGAGAACTTCTGATTATGAATTTATAGATATTTTGGCAAAAATTAGAAAGGGAGATTGCTCTTTGGAGGTAAAGAGTTATTTAACTAAACTAATAGATAACACTCTGCCAAAAGAGATAGAGCCAACATACCTTTTTGGGAAGAATATTCAAGCCGATAGTATGAATAGAGAGAAACTATTTAAATTAGATGGGCAAGAGGCTCTCTATTTTTGGAATGTTGCAAATCATAAAAATGTAAATGAAAAGAGGCTAGAGACTTGGTCTAAATCTTTGCCTGTGTTAGATTGTTTGCATATAAAAGTTGGTGCACCTGTAATATTTACAGTTAATCAGTGGGGTAAGTATGTAAATGGGCAAAGAGGTGTTGTGGTAGATATGGATGAAGAGAGTATTATAGTTAGAAGCAATGGAAGAGATATAACTATTGCTCAACACGATTTTGAAATGACAGAATTAAATAGCGATACCTTAGAGCCAGAAGTTGTAGCAACAATTTCTCAATACCCTATAAAATTAGCATACGCTATTACAATACATAAATCGCAGGGGATGAGTTTAGAGTCTTTAATTTGTAATTTAGATAATCTTTTTGCCCCTAGTCAGCTGTATGTTGCAATTTCAAGAGCTATTGAGCCAAAACTTTTAAAAATAGAGTACTCAAGAAGTGATTTTGCAAGTTATTTAAGTCGAGTAATTGTTAAAAATGAGATTGTAGATAATTTTTATGCGGAGTTAGAGAATGCGAGTTAGAGTTTGCAGCATAGATAAAAAGGGCAAAAAAGAGTTATATACTCCATTATTAGAGCACTATAAAAAGATAGCTAAACCTTTTGCCCAAATAGAAGTTGTAGATATATTTAGTAATGCAATAGCAAAAGCTCAAGATACCTCTGTGGACTTGGCACAAGAGTCATACTCTAAAGCATTTGAGCAATATATGAATGGTTTTACCGTTGTTTTAGACCCAAGCGCTAAAGAGGTTGATAGTTATGAATTTGCAAAAATACTCCAAAAAAATGCAAATATAACCTTTTTTATAGGTGGAGCTTATGGATTTAATGACAATTTTAAAAAAAAGTGTGATTTATCAGTTTCTTTTGGTAAAATTACATTGTCCCATAAATTGGTTAAATTGTTACTAATGGAGCAAATTTACCGTGGATTGACAATTATTAATAATCATCCATACCATAAATAAAAGGAAAAATTAATGTATAATGAAAATGATATAAATAGTTTAAAAGCTGAGTTAATTGCTAAGGCAGAGCGTATAAAAGAGAATATTGGTAAATCTAAAAATGAAATAGAGTTAATGAGGAACCAAAGTCCCACTGATGAAGGTGATTATGCAGTTTTAATTAACGATTCATCGATAGAAGACACTTTAATTGGTAAACAGATAGCAGAATTAAAGGAAATTGAGCTAGCTTTAGATAAAATATCAAAAGGGAACTATGGTATTTGCGAAATGTGCGAAGAACCTATTGGTATTGATAGGTTAAAAGTAAAGCCATTTGCCAAGTTCTGTATCTCATGTCGTGAAATTAACGAAAAAGAGATTGCCGAAAATAACAATTAAAGGGGAGATTATGAGAATAGGTCTTTATATAGTATTCTCGTTACTATTTATTATTGCTGTTGCAGTTGGAGTTTATATGATAAACCCAGCTACTTTTTCGTTTGAAGTATTTGGTATCAATATGCCAAAATTGCCAGTTGCAGTTTGGAGTACTATACCAGTTGCATTATTGGCTATTGCCTCAATATTTCATATGTCTTTTTATGGAACAAAAAACTTTTTTGCTTTTAGAAAATGGAAAGGTGATGTTAAAAAGCTAGAAGATGCAATTTATTGGTCTTTAATTAAAGAGCCAAACAATGTTCATTTTTCTAATAAAGAGTTGAGTAATACCGCATCTATACTTTCAGAATCTTATGTTGAACCTTTGAGTATTGAGGGTGGGCATATACCTATTAGACTTAAAGAAGTAGCTAAAATTATTATAAAAATAGATTCTGGTGAGTATGTTGATTTAAAAAATCAAAAATTTGCTAAGCATTTAAGTAATAATAATCCTATTATTATTAAGAATAATGAAAATCATTTAAATGCAGAACCATCTTTTGCACTTAAAGTTTTAGATTTTAAAGATAAATATACTCCAGAACTTGTAGAACAAGCTTTAGATAAGCTAGTAGAACATCAAGATTTTTTCACAATTAAAAAATATGCTAAAGAGATTGGTAAAGAGAGATTCTTTAAACTTTTAGAGAGAGTTAAAAATGGTGAAGATATTGGCTTTAGTAAAGATATGTTAAAAAGTTTTATTACTGAGTACAATTTAGAGTGTAAAGATTACTATAAATTAGCAACTGTTACATTAAGTAAGTTTGAACCAGATGAAAATTTAGTACTATTTAAAGAGTTTGCAAAAGATGATGAAAAGGCTACTCCTAGTTATCTTTATTTGCTATTTAAGTATGAAATGTTAGATAAAGTAAAAGATATTTTAGAAGAGCATAATGAAGATGAATATAAAGCATTTAGAGCATTAT